>JAZDPM010000160.1:0-8087 GCA_043797725.1 Chloroflexota bacterium | reverse complement strand
TCGAGCGTCGGAACCGGGAAGGTCGCCCCGTAGTTCCACAGGATCGCGGAGAGCCTGCCGAGATGTCTCCTGAGCTCAAGCTCGGTCGCCATCTAGGCGTGCCGCGCCAGCGCCTCGGAGCGTGGCTCGGGGAAGCGTTCACCTTCCCCAGGCCGGGGCCGCGGCTTTCGGCGCCCCAGGGGGGCGAGCTCAGCCTTCCGCAGGGTTCCCGCCTTGAACATCTCGAAGCTCGCGACGGGGATCCGATAGATCCGGTCAGACACGGCGATCGCCGGAAGCTGGCCGGCATGGATCAGCCGAAGCACCGTCGACGTGCTCACGCTCAACTCGGCGGCGACCTCGGCGGGGCTCAGGAACTGCTTCTGGTGCACGCTGTACCCTCCCTGCTACATCGTCAACGATAAGCCACCCGCGGCAGCTGTCAAGCCAGGTGATCGAGCGCTCGTACACTCCGGCTCGGACGAGGTGCTGGGCGAGGGTCCGTGGTGAGCGTCGTCGTGGATACCAGCGCCCTCTTCGCCCTGCTCGACCGGTGCGACGCGCATCACGCGTCCGCGGTCGCCTTCTGGACGGACCCGGACGACGAGGATCTCGTGACCCACGCCTACGTGGTGGTCGAGAGCGTCGCCCTCGTCCGGACCCGCCTCGGGGCGGCCGCCGTCGTGGCGCTGGTGGACGATCTTCTGCCCGCGATCCGGGTGGAGATGGTCGATCGGCCGCTTCACAACGGGTGCCTGGCGGACATGCGCCGGATCGGCGGCGGCACGAGCCTGGTGGACCGGGTGACCCTCGCGTTCGCGGCGCGCCACGGGATCGCGCGGGCGTTCGCGTATGACACGGATCTGGCCGTCGCGGGCCTCGCGCCGGTCACGACGGGATCCTGAGGGCGGGCGGCGCTCAGGCGCCGGCGTAGAGGCGCTCCAGGTCGACGAGGATCACGTCGGAACGGCGGGTCGCCTCATCCTGCAGGTCCGCAGTGAAGCCGCCGGCCGCGAAGATCGCAAGGCGAGTCCGTTCCACGCGCGCGCGACCCTCGAGCAGCTCCCTCGCCCGCTCGAGTCGGTGCAGGTCCGCCATGCCTCGCGGGTCCGGCCCGCTCTTGGCCTCGCCGACCAGGAGGAGCGTCGGGTTCACGCCGGCCTCGTGGTCGGACGGGGCCTCGAGCGCAACCACGTCGATCTCCACCCGGGAGCGACCTGCGCTGTCGTTGACCACGGTGGAACCGACCCGGACCGCGATCCCGCCCAGCGTCTCCGCGGAGGCGTACCGCGAGGTCCAGGCTCGCGCGATCGCCTCGAAGGCCGGTCCCGCGATCCCGGACTCGAAGCGCGCCGTGGCGTTCGACCACGCCGCGAGCGTCTGGCGGGACTCGAACCGATGGAAGTCCGGGCGGACGATGGCGTGCTGGAAGCGGAGCATGGCGTCCGTGATCCGCAGGGTGGGCCGGCGCAACCGAAGGACGTCGTCCGCCCGCTCGATGAAGTGCGCCCGTTCGAGGCCGTCGATGACGTGGGTGACCGATGTCTCCGGCCGACCGAGTGCCCCGGCCACCGCGCCGGATGTCGTTCGGCCCGCAGCGATCGCCGCGAGGGCCGACTGGTAGATCGCGCGGTCCGTGAGGCTCGGCTCCTCGGCCAGCAGGTAGTCGGTCTCCCGGAACATCGCGTGCGACGGATTGAGGACCCCGCGCGCCAGCCAGGCCGGGAAGTCGGCGACCGAGGTGGGTGGGCCCATCTCGAGAAGGTCCCGGTAGCCGGGTGTGCCGCCGACGACACAGAACAAGAGGAACGCGAGCCTTGGATCTCCCTGGACTCCCCAGAAGGCCGCTGCCTCCCGGTAGTCGAAGGGTTCGACGACAAGATCGAGGACCGCACGCCCCCGAAGGGCCCGTTGACCGGAGAGCAGTCCTGCCATCACCGACATCGCCGAGCCGCACAGGATCAGCCGCAGGGGCGGCTGCCGCCCCAGCCGCGAGGCGTCATGCGCGAGCTGGATCGCAGACGCGATGTCGGGCGACTTCGCGAGCAGGTAGGGGTATTCATCGATCACCACGAGGCGCGGAGACGGGGTTGGCAGCTCCGGGGTCACCGGCTCCGCCAGCGTCCGCAGGAGAGCGGCCCAATCCGGGAATGAGAGGGAGCCGCCCGCCAGGCCTCGGTCTGCCGCCATCGCCGCCCCGAGACGCTCCAAAGCCGGGGCTCGCTCTTCCTCGAGGGCCTGGTGGTAGAAGCCGCCGACCTGGCGAGCGACCTCGTCGAGGATGAAGCTCTTCCCCTGACGGCGACGCCCGGAGACCACCCCGATCCGGAACGACGTGGTCGGCTCGGTGGCGAAGCGGACAAGGTCGTCCCATTCCGTCACGCGGTCGAAGAGGGCGGCTGGTCGCTCAATGGCCATGACCGAGATATACGACCAGGGTGCTAAGAAGTCAAGTCGTATCTATGGTGCTGTCGTATCTATGGTGCCGGCCAGACCTCTCCGACGTGTTCGCCGGCCCGCGTTCTCTCGCCGGCCCGCGTTCTCTCGCCCGCCCGCGCTTTCTCGCCCGCCAGTCGCGTTCTCCGGCCCGCCCGCGCGTTCTCGCCCGCCCGCGCCTTCTCGCACGCTAGTCGCGCCCTCTCGCTCGCCCGCCCGCCCTCTCGCCCGCCCGCACGAGCGGGCCAGCCTTACTCGCCGACCGTGCCCGGCGACTCCAGCTCCTCCGCCAGGTCCGGGCGCCGGCGCCGGCCGACGCGACCCTCGGGATCGAAGACGCGCAGGAAGACCTGGACCACGGGTCCGATCCCGAACGTGAAGAGGATCGTTCCGAGGCCGATCGTGCCGCCGAGCAGGAAGCCCACGACGAGCACGCTCAGCTCGATCGCGGTGCGGGCGCGCCGGATCGACCAGCCGAAGCGGTGGTGGAGGCCGGTCATGAGGCCGTCGCGCGGCCCGGGGCCCAGGTCCGCGGCGAGGTAGAGGCCGCTGCCGAGGCCGATCAGCAGCACCCCGCCGACGCTCATGGCGAGCTGGAGGACAGGCTCACCGGGGCGCGGCAGGAGCGGCAGGGCCACGTTGGTGGCGGTCCCGATGAAGGCGACGTTGAGGATCGTCCCGATCCCCGGCCGCTCCCCGAGGGGCCACCACAGGGCAAGGACGGGGATGCCGACGAGGATGCTCACTGTGCCCAGGGCGAGGCCCGTCCGGTTGGCGATCCCCTGGTGGAACGCCTCCCAGGGGCCCAGGCCGAGACCCGACGCTGCCATCACGGCGATGCCCAGGCCGAACACGACGAGGCCCGCCAGGAGCCCCGGGAGACGGCGCAGGACGACCCGGCCGACGAAGCGTTCGCGCACCGCGCGATGGTAACGGCGCGGGGGCGCGGGGGCGCGGGGGGAACGTGGGGGGAGCGCGGGGGCGCGCCGGACCGTGGCGGGCCGGGGCGTGGCGGCCGCGCCGGACCGTGGCGGCGCTGGGTGCCTGCCGCGCCGGGTGCCTGCCGCGGCTTCGCCCGCCACTGCATCGCCGGCAACGACCTTGCCCGCACCCCGGCCCGCACCCAGGTCCGCGCCCGGGTCCGCGCCCGTGCCCCGGCCCACGGACGGGTCCGCGCCTGTTCCCCGGCCCACGCCTGCACCCCGGCCCGCGCCCGGGTCCGCGCCGGCACCCGGATCCGCAGAATCGCACGTGAAGTGAACACCCGAGGGCCGAACAGGGGCTTGAGGCGCCTCGAGACGGCGCCGCACGGCTGGCCGCGCCCGCCCAGCTTGGGGCTCGCCGCCATTGACACGCGGTCGCCACGCTCAGCCTCGAGTCGCATTCGGGTGAGTGCCCAGGGTCGTGCTCGTGGCGAGCGGTGATAAGTGCCAGATGAGGGGCGGGGTGTTTGCTTCACGTGCAATGTCGCCGTTTCGCACCGTCAAACCCGCGACCCCGGCCGTCCTCGCCCGAGTGACGGCCATCTGCGCCATCCTCGGTGAGCAGGTGCGGGCTGCCCGCGTCCGCCGCCGCTGGACGACCGGGCGGCTCGCCGATCAGGCGGGCGTCTCGCGGACCCTGGTCTACCTGGTGGAACGGGGCGAGCCCACGACGATGGAAACGTACGCGCGACTCGGCGGGGCCCTCGGGCTGCCCCTCGAGGTCTCTCTCGAGGACCCCCGCACGAAGGCGCGCCCGGGTCGCGCCGAGGACCCTGTGCACGCGGCGATCGTCGAGACGCTCGCGGCCCGGTACGCTGCGCAGGATCGCCTCGTCGCCGTCGACGAGCCGTTCCAGCATTTCCAGTTCGCCGGACGAGCCGACGTGACGGCGGTCGATCCGGCCGGACCCGATCTCCTCCATCACGAGGTGAAGACTGCGCTCCCCAACGTCGGCGAGCTGGCGGGAGCGTGGAACGTGAAGCGGCAGTACCTGGCGCCGGCCGTTGCCCAGCGGCACGGCTTCAGGCACGGCTTCCGGTCGGTGACGCACGTGCTCACCATCGCCTGGACGGCCGACTGCCTGCACGTCCTCCGGATCCGGGGCGCCACCTTCAACAGCCTCGGGCCGGACGCGCCGGACGCGTTTGCCAGGTGGTGGGAAGGGGGGCGACCCGATGCTCCCGGGATCACCTCGACCGTGGTGATCGTCGACCCGATCGACCGGCCGCGGGCGCCGACCTGGGCTTCGCTCGGTGATCACGGGGCGGACCGGCCTCGGCACCGGGGCTACGCCGACCTGCTGAGGGAGTTGCGCGACGCAGGGCGCGCGTGAGGGTGACGCAGGGCGCGCGTGAGGGTGGGCCCGGCGTGGCACCATGTCCCCATGGACCTGACGTTTCTCGGCGCGGCAACCACGGTGACCGGCAGCCAGTTCCTGCTCGAGACCAGGCAGGCGAAGGTCATCGTCGATTGCGGGATGTTCCAGGGCGGCCGGAACGAGGCGATCCGCAACCGCGTGCCCCGCGGCTACGATCCGGCGGCCATCGATGCCATTCTCCTGACCCACGCACACCTCGACCATTGCGGCCTCATCCCGGTGGTCGTCCGCGAGGGATTCCGCGGCCCGATCCGGGCGACCGCCGGCACGATCGAGCTGGCCCGCCTGGTGCTGATGGACTCGGGGCGTCTCCAGGAGGAATTCGCCAAGCGCGATGCCCGCCGGGAGCGCCGGGACCCGGAGAAGGCCGCGGCCGATGATGTTCGCGACCTCCGGCGCCTGGGGGTGGCGATCGATGAGGCGGAGGCGGGCGACGCGATCGAGAAGACGGATGCCGACGATCGCGACGCGGGCGCGATTCCGCGCACCGGGGCCGCGCGGGAGCCCGACGAGGACCGGCCCCACGACGAGGACCGGCCCCACGACGAGGACCGGCCCCACGACAAGGACCGGCCCCTCGGCGAGGACCGGCCCCTCGGCGAGGACCGGCCCCACGACGAGGCCGGCGACGGCACCTGGGACCGCGGGGCGCTGCCGCGCGTCCCGCGCGAGCTCCCCGGGGAGCGCCTGGCCCGCGCACGCCCGGGGCGGGACGGCGATGCCGGTGACGCCGGTCACGACGGGTTTGCCGCTGACGCCGGCCATGCCGTTGACGCTGACCGCGACGCCGGCCACGACGCCGACCGCCACGCCGGCCACGCCGACCGCGACGCCGACCACGACGCCGAACTGCGCGCCCAGTCCGTAGAGCTCCGGATCGACCTCGACGAGCCCCTCTACACGGAAGAGGACGCCGTTGTCGCGCTGCGCCGCTTCCGTCCGCTCCCCTACGACGCGGAGGAGGAGGTGGCGCCCGGGATCCACGCCACCTTCCTCGACGCCGGGCACATCCTCGGCTCCGCGATCATCCGGCTCCGCGTCGTCGACGAGCCGGGCGGGCCCGAGCGGGTCATCGTCTTCTCCGGCGACCTCGGCCAGCGCAACACGCCGATCATCCGCGACCCTACCCGGCTGTCGGCAGCGGATTACGTCCTGTGCGAGTCCACCTACGGGGGACGCGAGCACGAGCCCGAGGCAGAGGCACGCCGGGCGCTCGGCGAGGTCGTCCGTCTCGTCGCGGAGCACGACGGCGTCCTCCTCATCCCGTCCTTCGCGGTCGGGCGCACGCAGGAGCTGATCTGGGAGCTCGACCGGATGGTGTCGGCCGGCCTGATCCCGCAGCTCCCGCTCTACCTCGACTCCCCGATGGCCCGGGAAGCGACGTCGATCTACCGCGAGCACACCGAGTACTACGACGAGGCGACGCGCAAGATCTTCGAGGCGGGTGACACGCCCCTCGACTACGCGCGCCAGCGGATCGTGAAGACGGTCGAGGAGTCACGGGCCATCGCCCATGCGCCCCGGCCGTACATGATCATTGCCTCGAACGGGATGCTGACCGGGGGCCGCGTCCTGGGTCACCTCCGCCAGCTGATCGGCGACCCGCGCGCGGTGATCCTGTTCGTCGGCTACCAGGGCGAAGGGACGCTCGGCCGCCGGTTGCAGGAGGGGGCGACGTCGGTTCGCCTGGACGGCGCGGTCCGCGAGGTGCGCTGCCAGGTCCGCTCGGTGAGCGGCTTCTCCGCCCATGCCGACGAGCCGGAGCTGCTCGACTGGCTGGCCGGCTACGCTGCCGGCAAGCGCGCCGGGGACGCCGGCTTCCCGAAGCGGGTCTTCCTCGTTCACGGCGACCCGGGTCCGCAGGCGGACCTGGCCCCGAAGGTGACCGCGCTCGGCTTCGACGTCCACGTCCCGCGCTGGCACGAGACGGTGACGCTCGACTGACGAGCGGGTCGGGGAGCTCGGGAACGTGGACGTGTCCGGCGCCGTCGCGTTCCCGCCGTCGGCCGCTGACGAGGTGTAGGGTTCGCCCATGAAGCTGCTGCTGGCGATCGTCCAGGCCTCCGACGCAGACGGCGCCGCGGAGCGGCTCCGCGCGGACGGCCACCGCTTCACCCGCCTTGGGTCGATTGGCGGCTTCCTGGAAACGGCGAACGCCACGCTGATCCTGGCCGTCGAGGACGAGGCCGTCCCGGCCGTCGTCGAAGCATTCCGCGAGACTTGCAGCGGCCGCGAGATCGAGGTGCCGCTCGTCCTCACCGAGCGCCTTCGCGACTGGCAGGACCGCGTGGTCCACTACGCGGGGGCCACCATCCTCGTCGTCGACCTCGCGGAGATGATTCGAATCTAGGGCCGCGCCGGCCGGGGTCATCGTCACCGGACGTTCAGCCGGGCAGTCAGCTCTTCCTTGCGGCGCGGGGGCGGCGGCGCGGACGCCGGCGGCGAGCGACCGGGCCGCGTCAGCCCCTCTTCGCGGCGCGGCGGGCGGCGAAGCGCTCGTCCGAGCCACTCCAGCCGGCGTCGAACGACTTCCCGGGCTCGTCGAGGTCCAGGATGATCGGGGCGTGGTCCGAGGGTGTGGGCGTCCCCTTTCGGGCCTCGCGGTCGACTTCCACGGCCACCACGCGCGCGGCCGCCGGCGCGCTCGCGAGGAGGTGGTCGATCCGCATCCCCTCGTTGCGCTGGAAGTTGCCGGCCCGGTAGTCCCACCAGGTGAAGCGCCGGAGGCCCGGGTTCGCCGCCCGCCAGGTGTCGACCAGGCCCCAGTCCAGGAGGGTCCGGAAGGCCGCTCGCTCCGGCTCGGAGACATGGGTCCCGCCGTGGGCCGCGGCGGCGTTCCAGACGTCCTCGTCCGTGGGGGCCACGTTGAAGTCGCCGCCGATGACGAGCGGAGTGGCCGGATTCTGCGTCTCGGCGAGCCAGCGGGCGAGGCGCTCGAACCAGCGGAGCTTGCCCGCGTACCACGGGGAGTCGACGACCCGCCCGTTCGGTGCGTACACGCTGACCACACGGACGCCGCCGCAGACGGCGCTCACCATGCGCGCCTCGTCGAACGGGTTGAAGTCCTCCTCGCCCGGCGCACCCGCGCTCGCGCCCGAACCGCCGCCACCCGAACCGCCGCCGCCCGTGCCGCTGCTGCGCACCGGGCCGTCGCCGAAGTTCGTGACGACTTCCTCGATCCCCACCCGGCTCGCGATCGCCACTCCGTTCCAGCGCCCCTCACCGTGGTGCAGGAGGTCGTAGCCGAGCAGGCGGAAGGGGAGGACCGGCGCGTCGTCGTCGCCGAGCTTCGTCTCCTGCACCAGCAGGAC
>JAZDPM010000109.1:0-2086 GCA_043797725.1 Chloroflexota bacterium | reverse complement strand
GTCAGCCCGCGGCGGGATCCGCGCCGTCAGCCCGCTGCGCCGTCAGCCCGCTGCGGGATCCGCGCCGCCCCCGGCGGCCGGCGGCACGGCGCGCACGGCGCTGGAAAAGCCGTTCGTCCTGTGCGACGAGTCGCAGAAGGGCTTCGTCGCGGAGCCGCCGCAGCGGCACAGGAAGACGGCCTTGCCGGCCTCCACCTCGAAGGCGTTGCCCTCGCCGTCGAGGAGCGTGATCGGTCCGGCGACGCGATAGAAGCCGTTGTCGCGGACGGTGATCTTGACGCCGGTCGCGTCGGTTGCGCTGGGCATGGCGAGGTACCTCCGGGGCGGGCGGCGTCGATGGCGGGCGGGGCGCGCCCCGTGATCGTACGTTCGTTCCGGGCCATCCGCCGGATCGCGCGGATCGATCCCACCGCGTGGCCGAGACGCGTGACCGGGGCGGTGGCGAATCATTCGCTATCCTTACCGCGGTCGCGGCCGCGGCCCGGCGCGTCGCTTGAGCGCGGGCCGCGCGATCCACGCCATTCCAGGGAGCCCAGATGAAGGTCGGCGTTCCGAAAGAGACGCTGCCCGGCGAGCACCGCGTCGCCCTGGTCCCGGACGTCCTTCCGAAGCTGAAGGCTGCCGGGATCGACGTTCTCGTGGAGCGCGGTGCCGGGGCAGCCGCGTCGTATACCGATGCGATGTACGAGGAGGCGGGCGCGACGCTCGTCTCCGGCGACGAGGCCTGGAGCCTGACCGACTGCGTCGTCAAGGTCCAGAAGCCCACCGCGGCCGAGGTCGACCGGCTGCGCGCCGGCCAGGCGCTGGTGGGGCTCCTCTCCCCGCTCATCGACCCGGGCCTGATGCGAACGCTCGCCGAGCACGGCGTATCCGCAATCAGCCTGGACGCGATCCCGCGCACCCTCTCGCGGGCGCAGACGATGGACGTCCTCTCCTCGCAGGCGAACATCGCCGGCTACAAGGCCGTCCTCGTCGCCGCCGAGGCGTTCGGGCGCTACTTCCCGCTCCTGACTACCGCGGCCGGCACCGCGAAACCGGCCAACGTCCTGATCCTCGGGATCGGCGTGGCCGGCCTCCAGGCAATCGGCACCGCGCGCCGCCTCGGCGCCGTCGTGAAAGCGTACGACGTGCGGCCGGAGACGAAGGAGCAGGCCGAGTCGCTCGGCGCGCAGTTCGTGACCCTCGAGACCGCGATCGACGCGACCGGCAGCGGCGGGTATGCCCGCGAGCTGACGGCCGAGGAGCGCGCTGCCCAGCAGGCCGAGCTCAACGGCGTCATCGCCGCCATGGACGTCATCATCACGACCGCCCAGGTCCCCGGCCGCAGGCCCCCTGTCCTCGTCACCGCCGACGCGGTCCACGGGATGAAGCCGGGCTCGGTGATCCTCGACATGGCGGCCAGCGCCCTCGGCGGCAACTGCGAGCTCTCGAAGCCCGGCGAGACCGTTGTCACTGCCAACGGCGTCGCGATCCTCGCCCCGGAGAACCTCCCGGCGACCGTGCCGATCAGCGCCAGCCAGTTCTACGCCCGCAACCTCTGCGAGCTCCTCGTCCACCTCGTGAAGGAGGGCGCGCTGACGCTGGACCCGGAGGAGGAGATCACGGCGGGCGTCCTCATCACCCACGGCGGAAAGGTCGTCCAACCGGCGACCGCGAAGCTCCTGGAGCCCGCCCCCGCGGCCGGAGGCGCCCCCGCATGACGGACCTGCTCTTCCCCTTGACGATCTTCGTCCTGGCGATCCTCGTGGGGTTCGAGGCGATCGCCAAGGTCCCCGCAACCCTCCACACGCCGCTCATGTCGGGGGCGAACTCGATCCACGGGATCGTCCTCGTCGGCGGGATGATCATCGCCGCCGAGGCCAGGGACCCGCTCGGCTACATCCTCGCCTTCGTGGCGATGGCCTTCGGCGCGATGAACGTCGTCGGCGGCTACGTCGTCACCGACCGCATGCTCCAGATGTTCAAGAAGAGGCCCGCGGCCCCCAAGGCCGAGGGCAGGTCCTGACCGGGGCCGTGGTGGACGTCCAGACTCTCGTCTACATCGCCCAGATCGGCGGCGCCGTCTGCTTCGTCCTGGGCCTCCATC
>JAZDPM010000103.1:0-9393 GCA_043797725.1 Chloroflexota bacterium | reverse complement strand
TCGTCGTGCACGTGGAGCGCCTCGAGGCCCACCTCGGCCACGTCCACGATGCGGGCGCTGCCGCCCACCAGCACCACGCCCTTCTCGTCGTTGGCCCCGAACACCACCGGCTTGCCGTGCTGCAGGTTGATGCGATTGACGAGGCGCTCGTCCTTGCCGGTCAGTTCGACGAAGGCCTTGTCGTTGAACACGTTGCAGTTCTGGTAGATCTCGATGAACGCCGTGCCGCGATGCTGATGGGCCCGGCGGAGCACCTCCACCGTGTGGGGGCGATCCATGTCGATGGTGCGGGCCACGAACGAAGCCTCGGCCCCCAGGGCCAGGCTCACCGGGTTGAAGGGCCGGCCCAGCGCCCCGGCGGGGGAGGACTTGGTCCGTTTGCCGAACTCGCTGGTGGGGGAGAACTGGCCCTTGGTGAGCCCGTAGATCTGGTTGTTGAACAGCAGCACCTTGAGGTTCAGGTTGCGCCGCATGGCGTGGATCAGGTGGTTGCCGCCGATGGAGAGGCCGTCCCCGTCGCCGGTCACCACCCATACCGAGAGGTCGGGGTTGGCCAGGGCGATCCCCGACGCGATGGCCGGGGCCCGGCCGTGGATGCCGTGGAACCCGAAGGTGCTCAAGTAATAGGGGAACCGGGACGAGCATCCGATGCCCGAGACGAATACCACCTTCTCCCGGTCGAGGCCCGACTCGGCCAGAAAGGTCTGCACCGAGGAGAGGATGGTGTAGTCCCCGCACCCGGGGCACCAGCGCACTTCCTGGTCGCTCTGGAAATCGGCTCGGGTGTAGCGCTTGGTCGAGGTATCGGTCATGGCCGGGTCATCTCCGCGATCTTCTGCTCGATCTCAAAGGTTTTGAAGGGCATCCCCTGCACCTTGTTCAGGCCGATGGCGTCCACCAGGTACTCGGCCCGCAGCAGTTGGCGCAATTGGCCGCGGTTCAACTCGGGGACGAGGACCCGGGGGTATCTTCGCAACACCTCGCCCAGGTTCCGGGGGAACGGGTTCAGGTGACGCAAATGGGCCCGGGCCACCTTGGCGCCGCGAGCCCGGGCCTGGCGCACTCCGGCGAAGATCGCCGGGTAGGTGGAGCCCCAGCCGATGACCAGCAGTTCGGCACCCGGGTCGGCATCCACCGCAACGTCGGGGATGTCGGCGGCGATGCCGGCCACCTTGCGCTCCCGGAGCAGCACCATGTGCTCGTGGTTGGCCGGGTTGTGCGACACCTCGCCGGTGACGTCCTCCTTCTCGAGGCCGCCCACCCGGTGCTCCAGGCCGGGCGTGCCGGGGAGGGCCCACCCCCGGGCCAGGGTCTGCGGGTTCCGCAGGTAGGGCAGGAACTTGCCGTCGCCGTTGGGGGGGGCGACGAAGGGGACCGAGATGTCGGGAATGGCGTCGAGGTCGGGGAGCAGCCACGGCTCGGCGCTGTTGGCGATGTAGCCGTCGGACAGCACGATCACCGGGGTCATGTACTTGAGGGCGATGCGGGCGGCTTCGATCATCGTCTCGAAGCCGTCGGCCGGGGAGGCGATGGCCAGCACCGGCAGAGGGGCCTCGCTGTGGCGCCCGTGCAGCGCCAGGAGCAGGTCGGCCTGCTCGGTCTTGGTGGGCATGCCGGTGGAGGGGCCGGCCCGCTGCACGTCCACGATGATGAGGGGCAGTTCGGTCATCACCGCCAGGCTCATCGTCTCCGACTTAAGGGCCATGCCGGGGCCGCTGGTGCCGGTGACTCCCAGGCTGCCGGCGAACGACGCCCCCAGGGCGACGCCGATAGCGGCGATCTCGTCCTCGGCCTGGAAGGTGCGCACCCCCAGCTTCTGGTAGTGGGCCAGCTCGTGGAGGATCTCCGAGGCCGGGGTGATGGGGTAGGAGGAGTAGAGCAACGGGAGGCGGGCCGCGCGGGCGGCTCCCACCAGGCCCCAGGCCACCGTCTGGTTGCCGGTGACGTTGGCATAGATGCCCGCCGGCAGCTTGGCCGGCTTCACCTGGTAAGTGTGGCGGAACTGCTCCGTGGTCTCCCCGAAGTTGTAGCCGGCCTTGAAGGCGGCGGTGTTGGCCGCCCTGACCGCTGCGTCCTTGGTGAAGGCCTTCTCGATCCATTCCAGGGTGGGTTCTGTGGGCCGGCTGAACATCCAGGTCATCAGCCCTAGGGCAAAGAAGTTCTTAGAGCGCAGCACCCCCCGCCCGGCGATGCCGGTGTCCTTCACGGCCTCACGGGTCATCTCCTCCATGGGGACCTCGATGACCGTGTAGCCGCGCAGCGACCCGTCGCGCAGCGGGTTGGTGGCGTAGGCCGCCCGGGTCAGGTTGCGCTCGTCGAAGGCGTCGCGGTTGACGATGATGGTGCCCGCCGGCGCCAGGTCGGCCAGGTTGGCCTTCAGGGCCGCGGGGTTCATGGCCACCAGCACGTCGGGGTTGTCCCCCGGGGTGAGGATATCGCTGGCGGCGATGTGCACCTGGAACGAGGACACGCCGGCGATGGACCCGGCAGGAGCGCGGATCTCGGCGGGATACGAAGGCAGGGTGGCCAGGTCGTTGCCGAAGATCGCCGAGGCGTCGGTGAAGCGGGCCCCGGCCAACTGCATCCCGTCGCCGGAGTCGCCGGCAAACCGGATCCTGACGTGGTCCACACTCTCCTGCTCGAGGGGGGGCGTCTCGTCGGGCACGCTCGGATCACCTTCTCCTAGGCGGGCGGGGAGGGGCAGAAGGAAGCGGGCCGCGACGGCGGTCCCCGGCCCCGGATTCCTGAAGGTCCTCCATTACTTCTCTCGGGATGATATGCCGGGGCGCGCTCCAAACCTACAGGCATTCGTCCCTGGGGCCAGGGTCCCGGCGCACTCGCCGCCGCGCGGGGCCGGCGCGAACCGGCTCAGCCGCCCGAGAAGGGGGGCGACACGAGGATGCGATCGCCCTCTTCGATCACTTCCTCGGGGGCGATGCCCCAGCCGTTGCGGGTGGTGATGACCGTGCGCGGGTCGTCCACCCCCAGGGCGGCGAGGAGGGCGCCGGCGGTGGTCCCCGCGGGCACGTCCTGCTCCCTTTGGCCGAAGCCGAGGCGGCTCACCAGTCCGCCGACGAGCTTGACGGTGATCCTCATGGTGGTGCCCCTCAGGCGAGGGCGGCGACCTCCTCGGCGGCGCGAGCCTCGGCGGCCAGCCCAAGCCGCTCCAGGGTCTCCCGGGTGGGGATGCCGCGCCGGTCGTAGCCCCGGATGTCGTAGTAGTGCTGCAACAGGGCGTCGTACTCGCCGTAGTCCAGGTGCCGGCCGGCGATGGGGCCGTCCGTGTCGGCGTTGGCGGGGTCGAACCAGGCGTGGGGCGGGTAGTCGGCCTTGCGGTCGGTGTCGGGGAACTCGCGCAGCCAGAACAGCTTGATGAGGGCGTAGATCCGGTCGGCGATCGGCCAGAAATCCTCCAGCTTCCAGTCGTTCCCGGTGATCGTGTTGAAGTAGGTCGGGTAGTGCTCCACCCCCCAGCCGAGCTCCACCCACGGGAACCGGCAGGTGATGATCGACTCGAACAGCCCGCCCCGGATGCGCTGGAGGTCGACGATCTTCTGGGCCTTGTCCCGCCCGTAGGACTCGCGCGGCGTCTGGTTCACCTCGTAGGTGATGATCCAGGACTCCTTGTGGTGGGCGCCGATCGGGCTGACGCCGAAGGCCAGGGCCATGCCCGGGATGAACTTGCAGTTGTAGGCCGAGATCTCCAGGCCCTTGACCTGCATGGCGTAGGCCTCGGAGCCGTGGCCGAACGCCCGGGCGGCACGCAGCGTCCCGTCCGCGAGGAGGTTGCCGATCTCGCCCTCGCGCCGGGCGATCATGCCCAGGAGCTTCTTGAAGCCGGCGATGTCGCCGAAGAGGGGTTCGCCGTGGGCGGCTCCCCGTTCGACGGCGTCGGCGTAGAAGCCGAGGACGCCGCCGGCCGAGATCGTGTCGAGCCCGTAGTCGTCGCACAGGTAGTTGAGCGCGCCGACCTCGGCGAGGTCGTAGAGGTCGAGGTTGGGGCCCAGGAGGCCGATGTTCTCGTAGTCGACCTCCGCCTCGCGACCCTCGTCGTCGAGGACGGCGATGCCACAGCGCATCGTGCAGTTCGGGCAGCCGTAGGTGGCGACACGCGCCGCGTGGACCCGCTCGCCGTCCACCATCCAGGCGTCAGGGTGGTGGGTGCCCCGGAAGTTGTGGACCGGGAGCGCCGCGACCTCGTTGCACCAGGGCAGGACGCCGGTGGTGCCCTGGAGGGACCAGGCGGCCTCCTTGTCCATCGCGTGGACGGTCCGCAGGTCGTCGCGGCCGAGCTCCTTCATCTTCGCGGGGAAGGCCTGCGGGATCGGCTTCGAGCCCTTCACGACGATCGCCTTGAGGAGCTTGGAGCCCATCACGGCGCCCATGCCGGGCCGCCCGCCGGACCGCCCCTCGAGGCTGCGGACGACGGCGAAGTTGACCATGTTCTCGCCGCCCGGGCCGATGTTGAGGACGCCGGCGCCCTTGCTGTAGCGGGCGTAGATCCAGTCGTTCGTCTCAATCGTGCCCTTGCCCCACACCTCTTCGGCCGGCAGGAACTCGACGCGGTCGTCGTCGATGACGAGCATCGTGGGGCGGTCGGCCCGGCCCTCGATGATGAGGGCGTCGTAGCCCGCCTTGCGCAGCTGATCCGTGACGCGGGTGCCGAGGTTCCCGTCGCCGTAGCCGCCGGTGGCGGGCGACTTCGCAGCGACGATCGTCTTGCCGGTGTTGGGGGCCGGGATGCCGGAGATGGGGCCGACGGCCACGACCAGCTTGTTCTCGGGCCCGAGGGGATCGATGCCGGGAGCGAGCTCGTCGTAGAGGATCTTGGCGGCGAAGCCGCGGCCGCCGATCCAGGTATGGGCGAACTCCTCCGAGAACGACTCCACGCGGTGCGTCCGGTTCGTCAGGTCGACCCGCAGGATCTGCCCGGTCCAGCCATCCATCAGTCACTCATCCTCGCATGGGGTTGCCGCGCGTTCGACCGTAGGCGGCGGTGTCGTTCTCGGCAAGAGGGAAATGGAGGCTCTCTTCCCGGGAGGAATGGCCCTCTCGTCGCCGATCAGTCTAGCGCCGCGACGACGTCGCCCAGGGCCCCCGCGACCGCGTCCGGGACGGCCCGCCCGCGCAGCCCCGGAACATCCTCGGCGGCCGTCCGCCCGGTGAGGACGAGGATCGCGCGCAGGCCGACCCGCCGGGCCCCGGTGATGTCCTGGACGCTGTGATCACCCACCATCGCCACGTCGCCGTAGCGGAGAGCCCTGCCGCCGGCGGCGGCGACATCGGCCGCCAGACCGCGGAACGCGGTCCGGAACATCAGGGGGCCGGGCTTGCCCGTGAGGCGGGCGCGCCTCCCCGTCGCGAACTCGATGGCCGCAACGAAGGCGCCCGAGTCGATCGTCTCGCCCCGTGCCGTGAGCCACCAGCCGTTGCGGTGCATCGCGATCAGCTCGGCCCCGCGGCGGACCAGGCGGAACGCCCGGTCCAGGTTCTGGTAGCTCAGGTCGTGGTCGGCATCGCCGATGACCACGGCAGCCGCGCGGGCGTCGTCGGCGTCGGCGGCCTCCGGGGCCATGAGCGGATCGTCGGCGAACTCCCGCAGCCCGTCTCGATGGGTCAGCACGAAGACCGGCTGCCCCGGATAGGTGCGCCGCACGTCATCGACGGTGGCCGAGAGGGACGTCACGATCCGCTCGGCCGGGATCGGCAGCCCCAGCCCCGCAAATCGCGCCGCCACGGTCTCGCGGTGGGCGGCGGAGACGTTCGTCGCCACCCGGTACGGGATGCCGCGCGCGTCCAGGCGACCGATCGCCTCGGCCACGCCGGGCAGAGCAGTGCCGGGCGCTACGAGGACGCCGTCGGCGTCGAGGACGAGGGCCCGGACGCCGCGAAGCGCGTCCCGCAGCCCGGTCGGTGTCGAGAGGCTCATCGCTCGAGTGTATCGGCTATGAACGTATCGGCACTCGACCGGTCGGCGTACGGTTCACCCACCGGACGAGGGGCTGGAGGACACCATCGACGGGCAGGCCGGCTCGCTACTGGACTTCGAGTCCGTGAGTGTATGTGGCCGCCCCTGCGACTTGACCGGTTGCGCCTTCTGAGCGCGGATCCGTAGGTGTCGTGTCGCCCGAGCTGGTGTCATCAATCGGGAGAGAGTCGATGCGTCACATCGGGCTCGACATCGGCCGCGACTTCGCCCACGTCGCGATCGTCGAGGGGACGGGCCATGCCCGGCGGCTGCCGCGGGTGGCGATGGGCGACGAGTTCCGGGCCTTCGCGGCAACCCTCGGACCGGGGGACTCCGTCGCCCTCGAGGCGTCGACCAACACCTGGGCCCTGGCGGACCTGCTCGGCCGGCACGCCGGGCGGGTCGTCGTCTCCAACCCGCTCGCCACCCGGGCGATCGCCGCCGCCAAGCGCAAGACCGACGACATCGACGCGGCGACCCTCGCCGAGCTCCTGGCCGCCGACTACCTGCCGGCGGTCTGGCAGCCCGACGAGGCGACCCGGCGGCTGCGCCGCCTCACGTCCCACCGGGCCGGCCTGGTCCGGGACCGGACGGCTGTCCGCAACCGGGTCACCGCGGTCCTCGCCCGGCGGCTCCTGCGTCCGCCGGCCAGCGACGTGTTCGGGATCCGCGGCCGGGCCTGGCTCGCGTCGCTCGAGTTGCCGCCCGAGGAGCGGCTCGCGCTCGACGCCTCGATCACGCTCGACGCGGTGCTCACCGAGCAGGTCCAGGCCGCCGAGCGGGTGATCGCGGCGCTCGTCGTGGACGACCCCCGGATGCGCCGGCTCCTGACGATCCCGGGGATCGGTCTCGTGACGGCCGCTGGGATCCTCGCGGTGGTCGGGGATGTCGGCCGCTTCGACCGACCGGCCAAGCTCGTGTCCTATCTCGGGCTCGATCCCCGGGTCCGCCAGTCCGGCGACCGGCCGGCGATGCGCGGTCACATCAGCCGCGCCGGCCAGGCGCATGCCCGGGGACTCCTGTGCGAGGCCGCCCACGCGGCCGTCCGCTCACCGGGACCGCTGGCCGGCTTCCATGCCCGACTCCGCGCCCGGCGCGGCGGCGGGGTGGCGATCGTCGCGACGGCCCGCAAGCTCGCCGTCCTGGTGTGGCACCTGCTGACCAAGGACGAGGACTGCCGGTTCGCGCCTCCGGATCGGACCGCGCTCAAGCACCGAGAGCTCGAGCGGCTGGCCGGACGGGAGCGGACGCGGCCGTCGCAACGGGGAGCGACTGGTTCGAGCCACGACCAAGGTCGGGCAAGGCTGCGCGGCGGGCACGATCCCCATCAACCCGCTCTTCGCCAGGCGATCGACCGCGTCCGACCTGACGATACACCGCCAGGGTCTTGACACTTTCATCCGTAGCGGGGGTCGTGCGGCGGCGAGCGGCCGGGGGCGGTCGGCTCCCAGGCTGGCCGTCACTCCCCGCCCGGCTCGCCGGCCGCAGGTGGCGGCGTCCACGAAGGACGGCGCGCGAGCCAGATGACGAGGATGGCGCCCAGGCCCGCAAGTCCGGCCCGCGCCGCGAGGGAATCGACGACGTACACGACCGAGACGACAAAGGTCACCGTCACCATCACGATGGCCAGGGCCTTCGCCCGCGGGGGGATCGCGCGGTGCTCCTGCCACGCCACGATCGTGGGGCCGAAGGTGCGGCTCCGGACCAGCCGGTCGTGGGCTCTCGTCGAGGCCCGCAGGTAGCAGGCCGCGGCGAGGAGCACGAACGGCGTCGTCGGCAGGACCGGGACGACGATGCCCAGCGCCGCGAGGCACAGGAAGACCGTCCCGAGCACGAAGAAGACGGCGCGGACCGGACGTGCACCCGCGAACGGGAGCCGAGAAGCCGGCCGGCCAGGGGTGGGGCTCACGCGCCCAATCCTAGTCGCAGGGGGGCGCCATGCAGCCGGCGACCGCGAGTGACCCCGCCCCGCAGGGCCCGGGACCGCGAACCGCTAGGATTCGCGCTCGGATACCAGGCGGGACCCGACCCCGCCGAGGGAGGATCAGATGGGGCTGCTGGACGGCAAGAACGCGCTCATCTTCGGCGTTGCCAACGACCACTCGATCGCCTGGGGGATCGCGAAGGCGCTCCACGAGCAGGGCGCGACCGTCGGCTTCAGCTCCGTCGGTAGCCTCATCGAGAGGCGCGTCCGACCTCTCGCGACGAGCATCGGGAGCACCTTCGTCGCGCCCTGCGACGTCCGGGACGACGCGGCGGTGAAGGCCGTCTTCGACCGCTGGGGCACCGAGGTCGGCGGCCTCGACATCCTGGTCCACGCCCTCGCCTTCGCCAACCGCGAGGACCTGGAGGGGGCCTTCGTGGAAACCTCCCGCGACGGCTTCGCCCTGGCCCTCGACGTCTCCGCCTACTCGCTGGTGGCAATCGCCCGCGAGGCGCGGCCGCACCTGCGGCCCGGGGCCAGCATCCTGACCCTCAGCTACTACGGGGCCGAGAAGGTGGTCGCCCACTACAACGTGATGGGTGTTGCCAAGGCGGCCCTGGAGGCGTGCGTCCGCTACCTCGCCGCCGACCTGGGACCCTTGGGCGTGCGCGTCAACGCCATCTCTGCCGGCCCGGTCCGGACGCTCGCCGCGCAGGGGATCGCCGGATTCAGGACGCTCTACGGCTCGTTCCGCGACGTGGCCCCGCTGCGCTCGGACATCACGATCGAGGACGTAGCCGGGACGGCGGTCTGGCTGGCCAGCGATCTCTCCCGCCAGGTCACCGGCGAAACCGTCCACGTCGACGGGGGCTTCAACGTCATGGGTGTCCCAACGCCCGAGGGCTGAGAACGGGTCCACCGTCCGCCCGATTCGGGTCAGCCGCGGCAGTCGCGGCAGCGGCCGACGATCGTGACGTGCGAGAGGTCGACCTCGAAGCCGCGCTCGGCGTCGAGCGACGCGACGACCGCGGCGGCCTCGGCCGTGCCGATCTCCCAGCTCGCCCCGCAGGCGTTGCAGTGCAGGTGGCCGTGCACCGCCACGGGCAGGACGTGGTACTCCTCGCGGCCGCTCGGACCGTGGCCGTGGCGCACGATTCCGAGCTCCTCGAGGACGTCCAGGGTCCGGTAGACCGTCGAGGGGATCGTCGCCGGATCGCGCTGCCGGCAGCGCTCGACGAGGTCGGCGCCGGTGACGTGCCCCTCTGTCTCGGCCAGGACCGCAACCAGGGCCCGTCGCTGGGGCGTCCAGCGCAGCCCGCGGTCGCGGAGGAGCTCACGGACGGACTCCCACGCCCGCGAATCGTCGGGCAGCGGGGCGGGGGGCAATCCGGAGCGGCTCACGAAACGGAGTATAGGCGGGACGGTTGCGCCTCTGCGTTGTTGCAACTCGTTGCAGCAGGCACGATTCGCGCCTACAATCGGAACGCGGGGCGGACGGCGC
>JAZDPM010000101.1:0-3116 GCA_043797725.1 Chloroflexota bacterium | reverse complement strand
CGAGATCGGCCAGCACCGTCGCGTCGTATGCGGCGTCCGAGTGGTCATTGAAGGTCTGCGCCCCGTCGACCTCGCGCATCTGCCAGGCGGTCACGGTCTCCTTCATCCGGTGGTCCAGGGCCAGGAAGGCGTCGAGCGCGGCGACGGCGTTGCCCGCGCCCCAGCGCTCGGTATCGGCCGCGATCTTCTCCCTTCCCAGGTCCTTGCCGTCGGCCGTCAGCCGGAACGAGCCGGCGGCCATCTCGGCGAGGCCGTCGGCCACGAGCCGGTCGAGGAGGTCGCCCGCCTCCTCCGGCGTCGCGAGGAGAGCCGTCGCCGCGCCCTCCGGGGTCCGGTAGCCCCTGACGACCAGCGCTCGCAGGACGTCGTCGGCCGTGACCGCCGCAGGTTCCGCCGAGACGGCGCGCGTCGCCGCGCCCTGATCCGGGGCCTCGTCGTCGTCGAGCGCAACACCGAGCTCCCGCGCCCAGGCCAGCAGCGTGGCAGCCTCGGGCACGACCGTCGCCGTCCCGACGACGGCTCCCGCGAAGACCTCGCCGGTGGTGCCGTCGATCGTGATCAGGTCCCCCACGGCCAGGGCCCGGCCGCCGATGACGACGCCGCCCCCGACGACCTCCACGCCGGCCGCGCCGACGACGGCCGGGATCCCCCAGCCGCGCGCAACGACGGCGGCATGGCTGGCGAGGCCGCCCGTGGTGGTGAGGATCCCGGCGGCCCGGGCCATGCCGTGAACGTCGTCGGGCGACGTCTGGGAGCGGACGAGGATGACGGTCCGCCCGGTTTCGGCCGCCGCGACGGCGGCGCCGGGCGAGGTGACGATCTCGCCGCTCCCCACGCCGGGCGAGGCCGGGAGTCCCACCGTGAGGGGTGGGCCCACGTCGCCGCGCTCGCTGGTCGTCTTCGGGGGATCGGCCAGCAGCCCCGCGACGCGTCGGACCGCGTCCGCGCGAGAGAGCGGGAAGTCCGGGTCCTGGGCCATGTCCACGGCGATCCGGAGCGCGGCCTGCGGGCTTCGCTTCCCGATCCGGCACTGGAGCAGCCAGAGCTTCCCGTGCTCGATCGTGAACTCGATGTCGCAGAGGTCCCCGTAGTTGCGCTCGAGCCGCGTCGCGTATGCGCGGAGCTCGCGGCCGATCTCGGGCATCCGCTCGTCGAGGACCGCGACCGGCTCCGGCGCGTGGG
Source organism: Chloroflexota bacterium (assembly GCA_043797725.1). GTDB lineage: Bacteria > Chloroflexota > Limnocylindria > Limnocylindrales > CSP1-4 > CTSoil-043. The sequence continues at coordinate 1,934 of JAZDPM010000101.1, read as the reverse complement.
TGCCGGCCACGACGTCCTCGCCCTGGGCGTTGAACATCACGTCCCCATAGGGGACCGCCTCGCCCGTCGCGGGGTTGCGCGTGAAGAGGACCCCGGTGCCGGAGTCGACGCTGCGGTTCCCGAAGACCATGGCCTGGACCGTGACCGCCGTTCCGAGGTCGTCGGGGATGCCCTCGCGTTCGCGATAGGTGCGCGCCCGATCGCTGTTCCACGATCGGAAGACGGCCTCGACGGCCGCCCGGAGCTGCTCCCAGGCGTTCTCGGGAACCTCGTCCACGCCGACGACGTCGCGGAACATCGCCACGAAGCGCCGGCGGCAGTTGGTGGCGAACTTCTCGCTCCCCGAGGATGCGGCAAGGCCCGCCGTCGTCGCCGTCGTGAGCCCGAGGTTGAGGATCGTGTCCATCATGCCGGGCATCGAGATCGGGGCGCCGGACCGGACGCTGACGAGGAGGGGGTTCCGCGGGTCGCCGAACCCCTGGCCCACGAGGCCCTCGATCCGCGCCATGTGCGCCCGCAGCTCCGCGTCGAGGCCAGCGGGCCAGCCGTGGGCGAGGTAGTCGTTGCAGGCGACCGTCGTGATCGTGAACGCGGGTGGGACCGGCAGGTTGAGATCGACCGCCATGACGGCGAGGTTGGCGGCCTTGCCGCCCACGAGCTGCCTGACCTCCGCGAAGGTCAGGCCGTCGTGGCGATGGTCGCAGTCGTAGACGAGGCTCACGGGCGGCTCCCCTGGACGCCGAGCCGGCCGCGCCGCGGGGCGCGGGACGGCCTTCAGGGCGCGATGATGATCTTGATCGCCCCGCTGGCGGGGTCGTTGAAGGTGGCGATCGCCTGCTCGTAGTCGGCAAGCGTGAAGCGGTGGGTCATGACCTCGCGGACGCGCATCCGGCCCTGCTCGACGAGCGGCATCACCCGGCGCATCTCGCCGGCCGTGGCGCGGCATCCGACCAGCTCCAGCTCGTCGAGGACGAGCCTCTGCATCGCGATCTCCACGCCCTGGGTCGGGATCCCCACCGCGGCACAGCGGCCGCCACGGCGGAGCATGCCGAGGCCCCACTGCACCGTGATCGGAACCCCGGCGCACTCCAGGACGACGTCGGCACCGAACCCGCCGGTCATGGACCGGACGGCCGCGACCGGATCGCCGGCGCCCGAGTCGACCGTCTCGAAGCCCATCGCGGCGGCCTTCGCCAGCCGGCCCGGGTTGCGCTCGATGAGGATGACGCGCGCCGCGCCCCGAATCCGGGCCGCGTCGCCACCGAGGAGCCCGATCGCTCCGGCGCCCGTGATCGCGACGGTGTCGCCGGGAGCGACCTGGCCGCGGTTCGCGACGTGGAGGGCGATCGAGGCCGGGTCGATGACGGCGCCCTCGTCGAAGGAGAGACCGTCGGGGAGCGGGAAGATCGTCTTCACGCCCTGGACGACGTACGTCGCGTCCGCGCCCTGGACGTTGTGGCCGTACTGCTTGTGGAGACCGGGCGTGCCGTAGTTCTCGCAGAGGTTGTAGCGCCCCTCGACGCACTTCTGGCAGACGCCGCAGGCGTCGTGCGAGGTGCCGGCCACCCGGTCGCCGACCTTCCAGCCGTACAGCTCCACGCCCGGTCCCAGCCCCACGATCTCGCCGGCCCATTCGTGGCCCGGGATGAACGGGAAGGCCGGCGGCCAGAAGCCCGGGTAGTCGCCCCGGATCAGGTGGACGTCCGTGCCGCAGATGGAGACCGCGCGCACGCGGGCGAGGACCTCGCTGGGGCCCGGCACCGGGACCGGTACTTCGCGGATCTCCAGGCGGTTCGGCTCGAGAACCACGAGGGCCTGCATGGTGGCGGACACGGGACGGCCTCCTTCGCGGGGATTCAGGTGACGGCGACGGGATCGACCATCGACCCGGTGGCGCCGCGGATCTTGAGCGGAAGGGCGACGAAGAGGAACTC
>JAZDPM010000092.1:0-2532 GCA_043797725.1 Chloroflexota bacterium | reverse complement strand
CAGATCGTGCCGTCGGTCGCCCAGAGGTGGCGGACCAGGAGCGCCAGCTGCTCGTTGGAGAGGCGGAAGACGGCCTCCGGCAGGCGCTTCTCGGGTGAGCGCTGGTTGAAGACCCCGAGGTCACGCAGCCACTTGTTCACTCCGGCCGGGTGCCACCGGTTCCCATTTCCCGAGATCAGGAGCTGGTGCCAGCTCCCGCGACCGGTCATCCGCGTCACCTTGGCGCCGAACGAGGAGGTGGCCGCGCTCGCCACCGCCGCGGAGTTGGCCTCGCTCGCCGTCGTGTACCGCAGCGGCCGGTTCGAGAGGTAGCTGCCGTCCCCGACGAGGTGGCCGAGCAGGATGACGTGCTGGTCGGGCCACTGCTCGGTAGCCGCGGGCTCTGGAAGCGGGCGCGCCAACGCGAGGCGCTCGCCGACCTCCATCTCCTCGATGCGCCGCCAGCCGAATCCGGTGAGCAGCCGATGCTGCGCGGTGGCCTGGACGGTCCGTCCGCTGGCCAGGCGCACGGTGAACACGCGCTTTTGCCCGACCGACCAGACGAGGTCGGCCCGGGCAGGAGCGATCCGACCGTCCTCGTGCCACGCGAGCACGTCGGGCGTCGTGCCCACGAGGTCACGAATCGGCATGCGCCGGCCGTCGGCCAGGATCACGAGCGTGTCGCCCGTCACGCACTCGCGAAGGTCCGACAGCCGCGGCTCGGGGGTGGTGCGGGCCTCCGGCTGGCGGGAGAGCTGCGACAGCGCGATGACCGGGACCTTCAGCTCGCGCGCCAGGGCCTTGAGACCGCGGCTGATCTCCGAGACCTCCTGGACGCGGTTGGCGTCCTTCGTCGTGGTCGACGACTGCATCAGCTGGAGGTAGTCGACGATCACGAGGTCCAGCCCGACCTCGGCCTGGAGCCGGCGGGCCTTCGTCCGGAGCTCCATCGTGCTGATGTTCGGGGTGTCGTCGATGTAGATGGGCGCCTCTGAGAGCGCCGTCATCGCCTTCGAGACGCCCACGAAGTCCATCTCGTCCAGGAAGCCGGTGCGCAGCCGCTGGCTGTCGATCCCGCCGACCGAGGAGAGGAGCCGCAGCACCAGCTGCTCCTTGCTCATCTCCAGGCTGAAGATGCCGACCGATCGGGCCGGCGCATGTCCGATGGCGGCGTGCTCCGCGATGTTCAGGGCGAGGCTCGTCTTGCCGACCGAGGGGCGCGCCGCGAGGATGATCAGGTCCGACGGTTGCAGGCCGGTGGTCAGCGCGTCGAGGTCCGGGAAGCCGGTCCGAACGCCGCTGATCTCGCCGCGATGCGTGTGCAGGTCGTCGAGCCGGTCAAATGCCTCGTGGAGGAGCTGCTTCAGGGGGATGAACCCGGCGGCCAGCCGCCGCTCAGAGACGGCATACAGCTGGGCCTCGGCCCGGTCGATCGCCTCCTGGACCTCCGGGGAGTCCTCGTACCCGATTCCGGCGATCCGCCCCGCGGCCGCGATCAGGTTCCGCAGGACCGCCTTGCGTTCCACGATGCGGGCGTACTGAGACGCGAAGACGGCCGTCGGCGTCTGCTCCGCGAGCGAGGAGAGGTAGCCCCGCCCGCCGATGGCTTCGAGGTCGCCGACCCGCTCGAGCGCCTCCGCGACCGTGATGATGTCGATGGGCTCGCGGCGCTCCCACAGGTCCACCATGACGCCGTAGATCTTCCCGTTCGCCTGGCGGTAGAAGTCGCCCGGGCGAATGATGTCCGCGACCTCGATGATGGCGTCGCGGTCGATGAGGAGGGCGCCGAGGACGGATTGCTCGGCCTCGAGGCTCTGCGGGGGAAGGCGGTCGATGGACACGGGTGCTCCGGTGGGGATCGAGGGTCGACGACATGGTGCCGCGCCGCGTGCCCGGGCGCGAGAGGGTTGTCCACGAGTCCGGGTGCGGCGTCCACCGCCGACCGGCGAGTCGGGCCGGATCCTGTGGACGGGCTGTGGACGACGCAGACGGAGCCCGTCAGTCGAGCCGGCGGATGACCCCGATCAGCTTCCCCTGGATCCGGACGTCGTCGTAGAACTGGGGCGGGTACTGAGGGTTGGCCGGCTGCAGGCGTACGCGCCCGTCCTCCTTGAAGAAGCGCTTCAGCGTGACGGCGTTCTCCTCCACCTGGGCCACCACGATGTCGCCGTTGCGGGCCGTCTGCTGGGGGCGGATGACGACGTAGTCGCCGTCCGCGATGAGGGCCCCGATCATGGAGTCTCCGCGCACGCGCAGGAGGTACGCGTCGCCCGACGGAGCGATGAGGTCCGGGATCGCCCGGTACTCGTCCGCGGTCGCGTAGGCCTCGATCGGCCCGCCGGCCGCGATCTCGCCGATCACCGGCAGGACGTGGGCCTCCACGGGGTGCGACTGCGGGGTAAGCTCCGCCGAGAGGCCCATGTGGAGGGCGGCCTTGGGCGTGAGCCGGATCATCCGCGACTGCGAGACTCCCCGGTCGAGGTAGCCGTCCTCCTCGAGGCCGCGCAGGTGGTGGTGGACGGCCGACGTGGACGCGAGCCCGACGGCCCTCAT
>JAZDPM010000086.1:0-3167 GCA_043797725.1 Chloroflexota bacterium | reverse complement strand
CGACCCCGGCGGCCACGCCCACCCCGGCGCCCACGCTCACCCCGGCGCCCACGCTCACCCCGGCGCCCACCCCGGCTGCGACCGTCCGCCCGACGCGGAGGCCGACCCCGCGCTCCACGCCGCACCCGGCGCCCACCCCGGCTGCGACCGTCCGCTCGACGCCGGCGCCCACCCCGGCCGCGACGCCGACTCCGACGCCGACTCCGACCCCCACGCCGACCCCCACGCCCGAGCCCACGCCGACCCCCACGCCGACCCCCACGCCGACTCCCGAGCCCACTCCCGAGACGCCGTAGCGCACGTCCGCCACCTTCGCCGCCGGCCGTCGCGATCGGCGACCTTTCCGCAAGACCCGCAAAACCCTTTGCTATACTCGCGCGGCGTCGGAGGGACCCCCGCTGCGCCATGACCGGAAGGATGCTTGCCCACTTCGCGCTCTTCTCGGAGATTGGCATTGTCCTCCTGGCGACCGTCCTGGCCGGCGTGCTCGCGGGGTACTGGGCTGATCAGCAACTACGGACGCTGCCGCTCTTCCTGCTGGTCGGGCTCTTCGCGGGGCTGGCTGCCGGGGCAAGCGTGGTGTACCGGCTGATCAGCCGCTTCCTGGCCGAGGCCGAAGACTGACAAGACACGCGCGGCGGATGCGCCGCCCGCCCTGCGAGTGGAGCGACCGTGGCGAGTGACCCCGAGATGGAGACAGTCGCGCTTGACGCGACCGACGCCCGCCCCCCGCGGCGGCGCGTCCATCCCGTCGTCTGGCTGATCCTCGCCGTCGTCCTCCTCGATGCCATCGCCTTCCTCGTCGTACCGCCGTTCCCCAAGGGCGGCGCACCAGGTGACCCCTGCGCCTTTCCGGTCTGCTTCATCAACGGCAACCTGGAGTTCCCGCCCCCGCACGTGATCTGGGACCTGGATCCCTCGAACCCCATGCCCGGCGGCTCCCTGGTGATCGCGTTCCACCCCAGCATCACCTCGACGCTCCTCACGATGTGGATCGTCGAGCTCGTGCTGCTGATCGTGGGGTTCGCGGCCACGCGCCGGCCCCGTTCCGTCCCCGGACGGCTCCAGAACTTCGTCGAGTGGGCCTACGAGTCGCTCGACGGGTTCGCCCGCTCGACCGGCGGCCCGGAGGCGGCCCGGCACGTGCCGATCTTCGCCACGTTCTTCATCTTCATCCTGTTCAGCAACTGGAGCGGCCTCGTGTCGCCCGTGGGCAAGGTCGAGGAGCTGCGGGCGCCCACCAGCGACGTGAACGTGACCATCGGCCTGGCCCTCGTCGCCTTCGTCTACATAGAGGCCCAGGGCTTCCGGAGGCTTGGCCTCGGCTACCTCGCCAAGTTCTTCCCCCTGCGGGAGTTCAGGAGCGGGATCGGGGCGGGCCTCATCGGGATGTTCGTCGGCATCATCGAGCTGATGCTCGAGCTGGTGAAGCCCGTTACGCTGAGCATGCGGTTGTTCGGCAACATCTACGGCGGCGAGGTCGCGCTCGGCGTCGTCACCGCGCTCACCGTCGCCATCCTGCCGGTCATGATCGTGGGGCTCGAGGCGATGCTGAACTTCGTGCAGGCCCTCATCTTCAGCACGCTCACCCTCATGTTCACGCTCGTCGCGATGGAATCCCACCACGAGGAGAAGCACGCCGTCCACGACGCCACGCTCCTCGTCGAGGAGTCCACCGGGCCCGAGCACCTCGTCACGTCGCCGGCCCACTGACACCGGCCAACCGCAAGGCCCACCATCCCGGGGCATCCCGGGTCGCACGGAGGAACAGGTCACCATGGAACACCTCGGCGCTGGGCTTGCTGCCCTAGGCGTTCTCGGCCCCGGCATCGGCATCGGCATCCTGGCCGGCATGTCGAGTGCGGCGATCGGCCGCAACCCGGACGCCGCCCCGCAGATCCGCGGCCTCGCGATCATCCTCGCCGCCTTCGCCGAAGGCCTCGGCGTGCTGGCGATCGTCGTCGGCCTGCTCGCCATCTTCATCAAGTAGCCAGCGACCCACCGGAGTCCCGTCGTGCACCTGTTCGCCGCCCTCAACGAGGTCGCCCGCTCCGCCGTGGTGCTCACGGCGGAGGGCGAGGCCGCGGGCGGCTTCACGATCAACCTCTTCTGGGTGATCGTCGCCGCCCTCAACTTCCTGGTCTTCTTCGCCCTGGCCTGGGTGATCATCCTCAAGCCCCTCGCCGGTCGGCTAGCCGCCCGCCGATCGGCGATCGACCAGGGCCTCAAGGACGCGGAGAGCGCGCGCATCGCGCTGGAGGCATCGGCGTCCGCCGTGGCCGACGAGATCGCCGCCGCGCGCCGCGAGGCGCGCGAGATCGTCGATCGCTCCCAGCGTGTCGCCCAGGACGCGCGCGAGGCCGACATCGCCGCCACCCGCGAAGAGCTGGAGCGGATGCGCGTTCGCGCCGCAGCCGAGATCGAGGCGGAGAAGAGCCGCGCGATCGCGGACCTGCGAGCGGAGGTCGCGGACCTCGCCATCTCCGCTGCGGGCAGGATCGTCGGGGAATCCATGACGGGCGATCGCCAGCGCCGCCTCGTCGAGGAGTTCCTCGCCGAGTCCACGCCGCGGAAGTAGCGACCCGATGCCTCGCCCCTCCACCGCCGCCCGAAGGTACGCCGAAGCGGTCCTCGAGATCGCCCGGCGCGACGAGACGCAGGACGCCTGGCAGCTGGCCCTTGCCGCCGCCTCGCGAGTCTTCGGGTCCGCCGACGTCCTCCACATCGTGGAGAACCCGGCGATCCCGCTCCCGCAGCGGCTGGACGCGGTCAGGGCGGCGCTCGGCCCCGAAGCCATCGCCCAACCCGTCGGGGCGCAGCTCGCCAACCTCACGGGGGCACTCGTTGCGCGACGGCGGGTCTCCCTGATCCCGCCGATCGCGGGCGAGTACGGACGCCTGCTCGATCGCCACCGCGGCATCGCGGCCGCCGTCGTCACCAGCGCCATCCCGCTCACCGCCGACGAGACCGCGGCCATCGGGGCCCGGGTCGAGGTGATGACCGGGGCCACGGTCTCGCTGCGGACCGCCGTCGACCCCGCCCTCATCGGGGGCGTGACGGTCCGGATCGGCGACCGACTCATCGACGCCAGCGTACGGGGACGCCTCGAGCGGCTCCGCGACCGCATCGTTGCAGGAGCCCGCTGACCACGCCCCACGCCGCGCCGG
>JAZDPM010000063.1:0-6339 GCA_043797725.1 Chloroflexota bacterium | reverse complement strand
ACCGAAGCCGTCCAGCTCCTGGCGGCGCCCCAGCTGCCGCCGGGCAGGCGGACGATCGTCCTCCACCCGTCCCAGCTCTACCTCCAGGTTCACGAGAGCTGCGGCCACCCGACCGAGCTCGACCGGGTCTTCGGCACCGAGGCAAGCCTCGCCGGCACGAGCTTCCTGACGACCGACAGGCTCGAGGCGGGCTTCCGCTACGGGTCCGAGATCGTCGACATCGTCGCCGACGCCACCGCGCCCGGCGGGCTGGGCACCTTCGGCTGGGACGACGAGGGCGTGGCGGCCCAGGCGGTGCCGCTCGTGCGGGCCGGCGTCTTCGTAGGGTACCTCTCCAGCCGCGAGACGGCGCCGCGGATCGGGCGCTCCTCCGGCGGCTCCATGCGGGCGGACGGCTGGAACCGGATCCCGCTCATCCGGATGACGAACGTGAACCTGCTCCCGAAGCCCGGGCTGAGCCTGGACGACATCATCGCGGACACCGACGACGGCCTCTTCCTCGTGGCCAACCGGAGCTGGTCGATCGACGACCGGCGCCTCAACTTCCAGTTCGCCACCGAGCTCGCCTACGAGATCCGGGGCGGCAGGCTCGGGCAGCTCTACCGCAACGCCACGTACACCGGGATCACGCCGACGTTCTGGGGAAGCTGCGACGCGATCGGCGACGAGTCCAGCTACGTGATGCTGGGGACGGCGAACTGCGGAAAGGGGGAGCCGATGCAGGTGGGGCACGTGGGCCACGGCTGCTCGGGGGCGCGGTTCCGGGACGTCCAGGTGGGGGTGATGTCGTGAGCCCGGCGGAGCCCGGTGGGCGCCTGGAGCCGGCCGCGGCGCTGGCCCTCGCCAAGGCGGTCCTGCGCCTGGCGGAGGCGGAGGGCGCCACGGAGGCCGAGGTCCTCGTGGCCGGCGGCGACGAGGCCCTGACTCGGTTCGCCAACTCGGAGATTCACCAGAACGTCGCCGAGACCGACATCCGGGTGAACCTGCGCCTCGCCCGCGGCAGGCGGATCGGCGTCGCGTCCTCCGGGCGGACCGATCCCGAGGCGCTGCGACGGCTGGCCGAGACGGCGGGCCGGACCGCGGCGATCGCGGAGGAGACGGCCGACTGGGCGGGGCTGCCGGCAGCCGGGCTCGCCGGACCGGTGCAGGGCGCCTTCGCCGCCGGCACCGCCGACGCCTCCCCGGAGCTGCGGGCGGCCGGCGTGCGCGCGGTGATCGCGGCGGCCGACGCGGCGGGGGTCGAGGCGTTCGGGTCGTTCTCCACCGGCGTGGAGACGGTCGCGGTCGCCTCGACGACAGGGATCCGGGTCGCGGAGGCGCGGACGGCCGCGCGGCTGCTCACGGTCACCATGGGCCCCGAGGACGGGACGGGCTACGCGGAGGCGGCCGCGGTGGACGCGACCGCGATCGACGCTGCGGCGGTGGGCCGGGAGGCGGCCGAGAAGGCGCGTCGCTCGGCCCGGCCGGCCGACCTGCCACCGGGCGACTACCCGGTGGTGCTGGAGGAGTATGCCGTCGCGGATCTCCTCGACCACCTCGGCTACGTCGGCTTCTCGGGCCTCGCCGTGGAGGAGGACCGCTCCTTCTTCGAGCCCGGGCGGCGGATCGGCAGCGGGCTCGTGACGATCGTCGACGACGCCCGGGACCCGGCCGGGCTGCCGGCCTCGTTCGACTACGAGGGCGTTCCCACGCGCCGCGTCGTCATGGTGGAGGCCGGCGTCTGCCGGGAGGTCGTCCACGACGCCGCCACCGCGGCCCGGGCCGGCGTGCCGTCCACGGGCCACGGCCTGCCGGCCCCGAACCCGTGGGGTCCGTTCCCCCTGCACGCCGCGATGGTGGCAGGGTCGACGCCGCGGGCCGCCCTGCTCGCCGGCCTGCGACGCGGCCTCCTGGTGACCCGCTTCCACTACACGAACGTCGTGCACGGGAAGCTCGCGATCATCACGGGGATGACCCGCGACGGCACCTTCCTCGTGGAGGACGGCGAGATCGTTGGCCCGGTGCGGAACCTCCGCTTCACGCAGTCGTATCTCGACGCGCTGGCGGCCGTGGAGGCAGTCTCGTCCGAGCGCCGCCTGCTCCGCGGCGAGCTCGGCGCGGTCCTCGTGCCCGCGGTGCGGATCGCCGCGTGGCGCTTCACGGGAGCGACCACGGGCGGCTGACGCGCACGCCCCGGGTGGCGGGCCCGCCCTCCGCTACGGCAGCGGCTCCGCGTTGCTCTCGTCGTCCAGCACGCCGGCGGTCTGGGCGGCGCGCCAGGCGGCCAGCCGACCCGCAAGGGCCTCGTCGGACAAGGCGAGGATCGCCGCCGCCAGGAGCGCGGCGTTCTCGGCATTGCCGATCGCGACCGTCGCCACCGGGATCCCGCGCGGCATCTGGACGATCGAGAGAAGCGAGTCGAGCCCGCCCAGGTGCTGGGTCGGGATCGGGACGCCGATGACCGGCAGCTGCGTCTTCGCCGCCAGCATCCCCGGCAGGTGGGCGGCCCCGCCGGCCCCGGCCACGATCACCCGGATCCCGCGCCCGGCCGCCGTCTCGGCGTAGCGGAAGAGGTGGTCCGGCGTCCGGTGGGCGGAGACCACGCGCAGCTCGCAGGGCACGCCGAGCTCGTCGAGGAGCGCCTTCGCTCGCTCGAGGACCGGGAAATCGGAGCGGCTCCCGCCCACGATCCCGACGCGCGGGGCCGCGCCGGCGTGGCCTACGTCGGACATGGCTACTGGCCCTGCGCCTTCGTGAAGCCGTCCTCGCCGGCGAAGACGTGGAGCTTCTCGACGTGGGTCCAGGCGAAGCGTTCGCCGACCCGCAGGACGAGCGCCGCGATCTCGGCGTCGGTCACCGCGGAGCCCTCGGACCTCGCGACGAAGCGCGCCCGCAGCAGGCCTACGCTGTCGGGGGAGAGGCCCGTGCTCGGCCAGACCATCGTCCCGCGGCTCGAGATCATCTGGAGGGCGAGCGTCTCGCCCGCGAGCGCCTCGAGCGCCGGGCCCGCGCTCACCTCGGGTTCCCACGTCTCGAGGAAGAGGTCCGCGCCGACGGTGATGCGCGGGGTGGCGGCCGAGACCGCCGCGCCGTACGACCAGCGCGGCCGCGCGGTGACGACGCCGGCCGGCCGCACCGCGGCGGAGCGCGGCGGGACGGTGGCGGGCCGGCGGCCCAGGTTCGCGACGATCGACTCGGTGAAGCCCGACGTCGACGCCGCGTGCTCCACGTCGCCGCCGGTCTGGCGGGCCAGGTCCTGGGTGATCGCCTTCCCCTCCTCGAGGGTGACGAGGACCGCGTCCTCGATCGCGGTGGCCGCGGCCGTCTCGCCGACGTGGCGCAGCATCATGAGCGAGGACAGGATGAGCGCGGTCGGGTTGATGACGTCCCTGCCGGCGTACTTCGGGGCCGAGCCGTGGACCGCCTCGAAGATCGCGACATCGTCGCCGTAGTTGCCGGACGGCGCGAAGCCGAGGCCGCCGACCAGGCCTGAGGCGAGGTCGCTGATGATGTCGCCGTTGAGGTTGGTGGTCACGACGACGTCGAACTGGACCGGGTTCTTGGCCATCTGGTGGGCGACGTTGTCGATGATCAGGTGCTCGGCCGTGATCTCCGGGTACTCGACGCTGAGCTCCTCGAAGGTCCGTTTGAAGAGGCCCTCGGTGAGCTTCATGATGTTGGCCTTGGTGGCGCAGGTGACCTTCCGGCGCCCTTCCCGGCGGGCCAGCTCGAAGGCGTAGCGGATGATCTTCTCGCTGCCCTTGCGGCTGATGATCTTCAGGCACTGCGCGACGTCGGGCGTCTGCATGTGCTCGATGCCGGCGTAGAGGTCCTCGATGTTCTCGCGGACGATGATCATGTCCACGCCCTCGCCCGCGTAGCGGGTGGGCACGCCCGGGAGCTCCCGCGCGGGGCGGACGTTGGCGTAGGTCTCGAACAGCTTGCGCAGCGTGACGTTGGCGCTCTTCTCCCCGAAGCCGACGGGGGTCTCGAGGGGGCCCTTGAGGACGACATGGGTCCGCTCGATCGAGTCACGGGTCTCGCGGGGCACGCCCGAGGTGTCGCCCCGCTTGAAGACCTCGGCGCCGGCCTCGGCCTCCTCCCAGTCCACGGCGATGCCGGCCGCGGCGATGATCCGCTGGGCGGAACGGACGACCTCCGGGCCCACCCCGTCGCCGGGGATGACGGTGATCCGGTGCGGCTGGCCTGGCATGGGGGAGGGTCTCCTGTGCGGGCGGGCTCGAGCGGTGGGGGCGGGCGGGCATGCCACCGGCGGAGCGCCGGCGTTGTGCCGGTGATTCTGCCCCATCCGTCGCGCGCCGGGACGCGCTCGGCAGCGGGCGGGGACCGCAGCGCGTCACGATATCGTCGCCAGGGGCCGATACGACGACGGTTCGTCTCTCGGAGCCGTGCCCGCGGGATCAGTACGGGACTCGGTCCGGCTTTGCCAGCCACTCCTCGAAGACGACGATCGCCTCGGCGCGAAGGAGGTGGTCCGTGTGCAGCGAGCGGGCCTCGGGGGCGAGCGAGAGCTCGCGGTAGATGAGCGAGTCGTCGAAGCCGGCGCGGGCGGCGTCGTCGCGGGTGGCGGCGTAGACGAGCCGCTCGACGCGGGCCCAATAGGCGGCGGCAAGGCACATCGGGCAGGGTTCGCAACTGGCGTAGAGGACGCAGCCGTCGAGGTGGAAGGCGTCGAGCTTCCGGCAGGCGCGGCGGATCGCGACGACCTCGGCATGGGCGGTGGGGTCAAGGCTCGAGGTGACGGCGTTCCAGCCCCGGGCCACGATGACGCCGTCCCGGACGACGACGGCGCCGAACGGACCGCCGCGACCCTGCCGCATCCGGGTCCGCGACAGGCGGATCGCCTCGCGCAGGAACGGGGTGTCCAGCTCGGCGGTCTCGTCCACGTGGGTCATGGGTCTCACCTCGGGCCGACCGTAGCGCGCTGCGCCCGCGGCAGTGTAGAGCCGAAGCGCCGGTTCGGGCGCACCGCGCGGCCCCGGGGTGCCCTCGCCGCGTTCAAGCCCAACGGAGCGTCGCCAGCGCGGCCCGTCCGCGGACCAGGGCATCCTCGACGTCGGCCGCCCCGGCCACGGTCAGGTGGCCCATCTTGCGACGCTCGAAGACGAGTCGCTTGTCGTAGACGTGGAGGCGCACAAGCGGATCGGCCAGCGCCTCCGGGGCGCCCTCAAGCCGGGCCTCCCGCAACGGGCCGGTGCCGAGCAGGTTGACCATGGCGGTCGGCCCGTCGGCGGCCGGGTCGCCCAGGGGCAGTCCGCAGATCGCCCGGACGTGCTGCTCGAACTGGCTGGTGCGGGCGCCCTCGATCGTCCAATGGCCGCTGTTGTGGACCCGCGGTGCCAGCTCGTTGACGGCCAGCGAGCCGTCGCGAAGCAGGAAGAGCTCGGCGGTGACGAGGCCGACGGCGCCGAGCGCCTCGGCGATCCGCGCGCCGATCTCGCGGGCCGCGGCGACGACCGCCGCCTCAACCGGAGCCGGGGCGACGGACTCCACGAGGATGCCGGCGTCGTGGCGGCTGCGCGCGATCGGGAATGCGGCGAGCGTCCCGTCGACGGCGCGGGCGGTGATGACGGACAGCTCCGCCGCGAACTCCAGCTCGCGCTCGACGAGGAGGGGCGTGCCGGGCGGCCGGCCCAGGCGCGCGAGAGCACCGGGAATCTCGTCCGGGGCAGCGATCCGGACCTGGCTGCGGCCGTCGTAGCCGCCCAGCGGCGCCTTCAGGCGGATGGGGAGGCCAAGGTCGGCGACGGCCAGCAGGAGTCCGGCCTCGTCGGTCACCTCGCGCCAGGGGGCGGTCGCGATCCCGAGGCCGGCGACGAAGCGCCGCTCGGCGAGCCGGTCCTGGGTCATGCGGAGGGCGAACGCGCCGGGGCGAACGGGGACGCCGGCCGCCTCGACCGCGTCGACGAGCGCGGCGTCGACGTGCTCCAGCTCGTACGTCACGACGGCGGCACCGCGCGCCAGCTCCACCGCCCCCTCGACCGAGTCGTAGGCAGCGGGCACGACACGGTCGGCGATCGCGGCAGCGGGGCAGTCGGGATCGGGATCGAGGATCGCGACCCGGTAGCCCATCGCCCGCGCCGCGAAGCCGAGCATCCGCCCCAGCTGACCGCCGCCCAGGATGCCGATCGTGGCGCCGGGCGGGATGGGGGCCGCGCGGGTCGCGGCGCCGTTGCCGAGGGCCGGCTGGGAGGTCCTGCTGCTCATCGCCGCCGAGTGTACGGGCGGGCGGGCGGGGCGGCCGTTGGGCCGGGTCCCCAAGGCTTGTGCCGGCCAGGGCGAAACCAAACCCCCCCGCGGCTGGGTCGGGGTCCGCGCCGGCCACGGCGCCCGTCTCGC
>JAZDPM010000037.1:0-3379 GCA_043797725.1 Chloroflexota bacterium | reverse complement strand
CGGCCGGATCAGGTCGAGGAGGGTCCGGATCGTCGTGGTCTTGCCGGCGCCGTTCGGACCCAGGAACCCGAAGATCTCGCCCTCCTGGACCGCGAGGTCCACCTCGACGATCCCGCGGTGGCTCCCGTAGCTCTTGGTGAGGCTCTCGGTCTCGATGACATTCGCCACGCTGCATCTCCTCGCTCGCGACACCCGCCGGTCCGAAGTCCCTCCCCTGATTGTAGGTCTCGTGCCCAGCAGCCACGGTCCCGCGGGATGGTCAGGCGAAGGCGAACCGCTGCGGCTCCGTCGCGGCGCACGGGTTGCCGCGGCCGTACCGGATCTCTCCCGCCGTCACGTCGGCGATCGCCCAGAAGACCGTCCTGACGGTGCCCTCATCGGCCGGCGCGGCGTCCGGGCTTGCGACGGTGGCGCGGGCGGCCGCCGCCGGATGACGGCAGATCGAGTCCGGCGCGCCCTCGTGGTCCGCGAGCCACGAGCGGAGGAGGGCCGGCGTGACCGTGCCCGGAGCGGCCGCGGCGGCGCCGGCCAGAAGCGCGCACCCGCGCTCGTAGCGGACCGCGGAGCGGCGAGCGTAGGCCGGATCCCCCTCGTAGCGGAGCATCGCCGGCTCCACGTAGTGGTTCGTATGGGCCAGCGTCTCGCCGGGCCCGATAGTGCGCACCACGGCGTCGCCGCCGCTCCCCTCCACGTTGGCCGCGCGGCCGTCGCGGTGGGCGAAGACGGTGTTGTAGCTGCTGGCGCGATCGCTCCGCAGGGCCATGGCCACGGCCTCGTCGAGCGTGCGCGCGGTGAGCTGCTCGCGGACCATCAGGAGGCGGGGGACGCCGACGCGCTCGTCGTTCGGGGTCAGCTCGTTCCCGGTGAGCGAGAGCCCGGCGTCGTTCCAGCCCACGCTGATCCAGGGACCGATCCCGAGCGAGAAGACCACGGGCTCCCCGGGCACGCGCCACTCGACGGCGACCAGCTGCGCCTCGGAAGCCTCGCCGAGGTCGTTCGTGTGGGCGACCCAGAGGTGCCCGTCCGCGGTGAAGGGCGGCCCCACGACGAGGTCCGAGCAGCGCCCGGGCACCGGCTCGGTCGTGCCCGCCTGCGATGGGCGGACCGTCCAGATCTCCTCGACCGAGGCGGCAAAGAGCGCCAGGGGATCGACCCCGGCCCCTTCGGCCGCGCCGTCGATCTCCTCGACCAGCCACGGCGTGCCCGCCCGGGTGGCGTCGCGATACTGCGCCGCGAGGGCCAGCTGCTCGTCCCGCGAGCGCCCGGCGGGGATGGCCGCGTCGAACGCCACCGCCTCCCGCAGGACGGGCGCCGTCGCCGACCCGACGGCCCGGCCGACCGCGCGGTGGTCGCCCGCGACCCGCAGGACGGGGATCGACGCGGGCACGGGAGTTCAGATCCCGCCGCGGTGCGCCGGGAGTGGCGGCAGCCGCTTCTTCCCCTTGACCAGGAAGTGGTCGAACCAGGCGCGCACCTGGACGAGGTTCTCGACCCGCCGGAACGGGGTTCCCGAGCGGGTCAGCTCGTGCGTCTCGTTGGGGACCCGCATGAGCCGGACCGGCCGCTTGAGGGTCCTGAGCACCGCGAAGAGCGCCTCCGCCTGGCCCATCGGGCAGCGCAGGTCGTTCTCCGCGTGCTGGATCAGGAGCGGCGTGTGGATCGCGTCGGCGTAGGTGATGGGCGAGAGCTCCCGGTAGAGGTCGGGCTTCTCCCACGGCTGGGCCCCGAACTCCAGGATCCCGAAGATGCCCCCGGCGAGGTCGCCGGTGAGCATCAGGCTCGTCAGGTCGGAGACGCTGCGGCAGGTCATCGCCGCCGCGAACCGGTCGCTGTGGCCGACGATCCAGTTGGTGAGGTAGCCGCCGTACGAGCCGCCCGTCACCCCGAGCCGTCCTGGATCGGCCACACCGGCCGCCACGAGCGCCTCGACGTGGGCCATCACGTCGAGCATCGGACCGTCCCCCCAGTCGGGGAGGTTGGCGCTGTTGAAGTCCTCGCCGTAGCCCTCGGACCCCCGCGGGTTCGTGTACAGGACGCTGACGCCGGCCCCTGCGAGGACCTGGAACTCCCAGTAGGGCGCCCACCCGTAGAGGGTGTGGGGGCCGCCGTGGATCTGGAGCACGAGGGGCGCCGGCTCGCCCCGCTCCGCGGCGGCGCAGCGGATGAGCCAGCCCTGGATCTCGCGCCCGTCGACCGTCTCCCAGCGCTCCTCGGCGGCCCGGACGTCGAGCTCCGCGAGGACGGGCTCGCTGAAGGCCGTGACCGGGCGCAACGCGTCGGCGGCGACGCGACCGTTGGCGGCGACGCGACCGTTGGCGGCGAGCTCCAGGACGTGGACGTCGGAGAGCAGCGTGGCGGTCGAGCGGATCGCCGCGACGCGGGCACCCCCGCCTGGCGTCTCCACCGCGTGCCAGCCCGACAGGTAGTGGCAATCCTCGGTCAGGCGCTCCACGGCGCCGTCGGCGAGGGCGATCCGCCACAGCTCGTAGGAGCCGCGGACCGGCGCCGTGAAGAGGAGATGGCGACCGTCGGGCGTGACGACGAGGCGGGCGGCCTCCCCGGGCGTCACGTCGCTCCCCATCGTCGCGGCGAACATCAGGTCGGCCGGCCCCGACAGGTTCCGCCCTCCACCCCGGTGGGCCCCGGAGCCGTCCGCGGGGAAGAGCCAGATGTCGGTGCGGCTGCCGCCACCCCGCGGCCAGCGGTGCCCGGCCAGCGCCAGGGTCGCGCCGTCCGGCAGCCAGGTCGCGCTGCCGAAGGCGCAGTCGGCGCCGTCGGTGATCCGGGTCACCCGTCGCGTCGCCACCTCCACCACGAAGACGTCGAACTGGTAGTCGAGGTCGTGGTCGCGACCGCGCGAGGCGGTGAACGCGATCCGCGTCCCGTCGGGAGACCAGGCCGGCTCCGCTTCGGATGTCGCGCCGTCCGTCAGGCGGTGCGCCGCCCCGGTCGCGACGTCCACGACCCACAGGTGGCCGACCTTGTCGTCGATGAAGCCGGGCCCGTTGAGCATCCCCTGGAGGCGATCGAAGTAGCGGTAGTCGGAGAGGGGCATGTCGCCGGGCTTCGGCGGCCCGGGCTTCCGGCGGGCCTTGCGGTCCTCGGCCCGCGTAGCCCCGAACGAGGTCGTCCGGACCACGAGCGAGCAGCCGTCCGGGGACCAGGCGAAGGCGTCCACGCCCCGCGGCAGGTCGGTCAGCCGGCGCGCCTCGCCGCCCGCGAGCGGAAGGAGGTGGACCTGCGTCCCGTCCTCGCGGTCCTTCGGCGCCTCCGGCTCCTCCTCGACCAGCGGGCGCCGGTCGGAGAGGAAGGCCAGGGCGGTGCCGTCCGGGGAGAACCGTGGATGCGTGTCGTGGCGCGCTCCCAGCGTGACCTGGCG
>JAZDPM010000036.1:0-2897 GCA_043797725.1 Chloroflexota bacterium | reverse complement strand
CGGAACGCCCGCGGCAGCCATCCGCGCGGCCCGGACACCCGAGACTGCATAGAGGGCGTAGCCGGCCAGCGCGAGGATCGTGCTCAGCGCTCCGGCGACGAAGGCGTACTCGGCCATCTTTCCCATGGTTCCGTGCTCCCTAGCTCCGCGCCTGGGCCGTCATGGCCTGGCGGATCTCAGTGACGATGGTGGTGAACTCGGCGTCGAAGCCGGTGTCGCGGCGCCCGACCGCCGCGATCGAGAGGGTGGTCCCGCCACCAGGCCGGGCCACGAGGTGGCCCCAGATGCGCCGGTAGGGGACGTAGAGGCGGATGGCGAAGCCGATGACGAGGAGGATGCAGCCCAGCCAGACGAGGGGCGTCCCGGGGTCGTTGGCGACGCTCAGGCCGGTGAACTTGGCCTCGCGCTCGAAGGTGTACGTGAGCCCCTCGATCGTCGTCGCGGCGCCCTGGTCGATCGACTCCTGGGTGATCGCGTCGCCGGTGTCGGACTTGTAGAGCTCCACGGCGATCTGGCCCGGCTTGACGCTCGGGTCGTTCGGCCCCGTGGTCGCGACCACCCAGACCGTCAGGTTCTGGTTCGGGATGGTGAACGAACCGAGCTTGTTCCCGCCGGTGGAGCTCCAGGCCAACGGAACGCCCTCCGCGAAGACCGTCGCGCCGGCGGCATCCTTCACGGTCACGACGGCGGCCGGCCCGAAGAAGGCCTGGAAGAACGAGATGCCCTTGTAGCGGAGCGGCTCGTTGACCCGGACCAGCTGCTGGGCAACCACCTGGCCGTCCTGGCCAACGGTCACGTCGCTCACGTAGTCGAGGGGTGCGCCCGTGGACGGGCTGTAGGTGTCCTTGAAGGAGTTGAGGGTGATCGTCGCCCCCGCGATTGTCGGGATCGCGGACGTGGCGCCCTCGGCGAGCATGAACTGCGAGTCGCGGAAGCCCCACAGGGAGCCGACCATGGCGCCGGCCAGGATCACGACGATGCTGACGTGGGCGACCAGGCCCCCCCAGGGCGCCCAGTTGTTGCGAACCGCGTAGAGATGGACGGTGCCGTCGTCCTGCGCGATCGTCCGGTAGTGGTGGCGCCCGAAGACCTGCTTGGCCTCGGCCAGGACGTCGGCCGGCCGACGCTGGAAGGTCATCGCCTCGTGCTGGGGCGCGTGCTCGAAGAAGGCGGGCCCCACGTTCACGTGCGGCTTCCGCATCGTCCGCCAGGTGCCCGGGATCCGGTGCACGGTGCAGGCCACCAGGGAGGCCGTCAGCAGGGCGAAGATCCCGCGCACCCAGACCGAGCTGAAGATCGTGAAGACCTGGAGGCGGTCCATGAGGTCCGTCCAGCCGCCGAAGCGGGGCCGGATCTCGGCCAGCCAGGCGGCCTTCGCCTGCGGGTCGTCCATGACGCCGGGAGGCGCCTGGATGACCAGCGTCCCCACGAGGGTCAACGCCGCGAAGCCGAGCATCAGGACGAGGGCCAGCTTCATCGACGTGAGGAGGTGCCAGAGCCACTCCAGCGCGGAGTCCACGCCGTTCATGCGCTCGGCGGCTCCCGGGGTCGGCACGGTGCCGTTCGTGAGCAGCTCGTTGGTGGTTGCGTTGTGCGCCATTCGTGCGCCTCCGTCAGCCGCCGAACGGCGCTGTGAACGCCGCGAGACGCGCGAGCAGGTTGGTGACCATGAGGACGCCGAGCACGACGAGCATTGCCCCGCTCACGAGCGAGACGGCGCGGTAGTGGCGCCCGACCCAGCCAAGCCGGTGGGCGACCCACGTCGCGCCCATCGCGACGGCCAGGAACGGCACGGCGAGGCCGGCCGCGTAGGCAAGGAGAAGGACGGTGCCCTGGGCCACGCTGGCGGTCGACGAGGCCAGGCCGATGATCCCGCCCAGGATCGGGCCGATGCACGGGCTCCAGCCGGCGGCGAAGACGACGCCGAAGAGGAGCGAGCGGCCGTAGCCGGGGGTGCCCATCGTCGCGCCGGCGCCGGGCACGCCGCCGAGAGCCACGGCCCCGCGGCCCATCGCCGCGGTCCCGCCACCCGGTGCCGCGTTGCCCAGCGCCGCGTTGCCCAGCGCCGCGGTCCCGCTGCCCGCCATCGCGCCGCCGAAGGCAGCGCCCCCGCCGCCGAAGGCCGGCATCGGGCGCGTGTCTCTCCAGAGCGCCCGCAGGTTGATGACCCCGGCGAGCTGGAGGCCGAAGACGATCAGGACCGCCCCGCCCAGCATCCGCAGGTACTTCGCGTTGTCCGCGAGGGCGTAGCCGATCGCCCCGATCGAGGCCCAGAAGGCCACGAAGACGAGCGTGAAGCCCGTGACGAAGGCCAGGCCGTGGAGGAAGCTCCGGCGGCGGTCGGCCTCCCCCGTGGCGCCCACCATGTAGCCGATGTAGGCGGGCACGAGGGGCAGGCAGCACGGCGAGGCGAACGAGACGACGCCGGCGAGGAAGGCGACGAAGAGGCCGATCCCGGCCCCGACGGTCATGGCTGGGTGCTTCCGGACGGCGCCGGGGAGGGAGCCGGCGTCGCGGCCGCGGAGGCAGCCGGGCTGGCGCTCGGAGCCGCGGAGGCTTCCGGCGACGCGGCCGGCGAGCCGCTGGGGGCCGGCGAGGCCGGCACCATGCTGGCGATGGCGCCCAGGTGGGCCTTCACCGTCTGCGCGATCTGGCTTTCGGGATCCAGCTCGACCACCTTGGCCCAGTGCTCCTGGACCTTGGCCATGTCGGGCGGCTGGCGGTTGAAGTAGAGGAAGCCGAGGTCGTAATGCGCGTCGACGTTCTTGTCGTCGATGTCGAGCGCCTTCAGCCAGGCCACCTCTGCGGCATCCATGTCGCCTCTGTTGAAGTCGGTGGCGCCCAGGGCCAGGAAGCCGCGCACGTTCGTGGGCTCCAGCGTGGTGACCTTGGTGAAC
>JAZDPM010000014.1:0-3421 GCA_043797725.1 Chloroflexota bacterium | reverse complement strand
CGCCGACGAACGGGTGCGCCGCCACTTCCCGGCCCTGGTCGAGGCAGCGGCGGTCGTCGGCTCGGTCCAGATCCGGAACCGGGCCACCCTTGCCGGCAACGTGTGCAACGCCTCGCCGGCCGCCGACACCGCCCCACCGCTTCTCGTCTACGGGGCGGAGGTCGTGGCCGAGGGGCCCGGCGGGACAAGGCGGATCCCGCTCGCCGAGTTCTTCGTCCGTTCCGGCGTCACCACCCTGGCCCGCGGCGAGCTGGTCAGCGCGATCGAGCTGCCCGTGCCCGGGCTGCGGACGGGAGCCGCGCACGTGCGGCGCACGCGGCGCCGCGGGCACGACCTCGCGTCGGTCACCCTGTGCTGCGGGGTGGACCAGGGCGGGGTGACGCGGCTGGCCTACGGCAGCGTCGGCCCCCGCCCCGTGCTCGTCGTCGACGAGAGCGGGGTCCTGGCGGATCCGGCCGCCCCGGACGACGCGAAGGCGGCGATCTTCGAGCGGATGTTCGCGGACGCCAGCCCGTCGCCCCGCTCGATGCGGGCGAGCCCCGGGTATCGCCTGGCGATGCTGCGCGTCCTGGGCCGACGGGCGCTGCGACTCGCGATCGATCGCCTGGCGTCGTGGGAGTGACGAGATGAGCGCGACGATCGCTATCGAGATCACGGTCAACGGACGCCTGCGCGCCCTCGAGGTGGCCCCCCACCTCACGCTGCTCGAGGTCCTGCGCGACGACCTCCAGCTGACTGGCACGAAGGAGTGCTGTCTCGTCGGCGAGTGCGGTGCGTGCACCGTCAGCGTGGACGGACGGATCGTCGACTCGTGCCTCGTGCTCGCCGTCGAGGCCGACGGGACGGTCGTGGCCACTGTCGAGGGCCTCGCCGACGGTGGTCGGCTCAACCCGCTGCAGCAGGCATTCCTCGACCGGGGCGCCGCGCAATGCGGCTTCTGCATCCCCGGCCAGCTGATGGCGGCCCACGACCTCCTCGCCCGTGTTCCGCACCCCACCGTGGCCGAGGTGCAGGAGGGCCTCGCCGGCAACCTTTGCCGCTGCGCCGGATACCTGCAGATCACGGAGGCGGTCCTGGCGACCGCCGAGGCGGCCGACCGATGAACGTGAATCGCATCGGCGCCTCGCCGGCTCGTGTCGGCGGGTACGAGCGTGTCACCGGCCGGCAGCAGTACGTGGCCGACATCCACCTGCCCGACGAGCTCCACGCCAAGCTCGTGACGGTCGACTGTGCCCGCGCCCGGATCGTCTCTATCGACACGGGTGCCGCGGAGCTGGTTCCCGGAGTGCGCCTCGTGATGACGGCCGCCGACCTTCCGCAGCCCGTGCCGCGTTTCGGGCCCCAGTTCGAGGACCGCCCGGTCCTTGCGGTGGACGAGACGAAGTACCACGGCGAGCCGGTGGCCGCCGTCGCCGCGGACACGAAGGACGCGGCCGAGGAGGCTGCCCGGCTGGTCCGCGTGGCATACGAGGAGCTTCCGGCGGTCTTCACCATCGCCGCCGCCCTCGACCCGGCTGCCCCGCTCGTCCAGGACCCGGCCCTCCGCCCCGACGATCCCCTGGCCGGGACCAACGTCCTCCGGGAGCACCATTTCGGGTGGGGCGACGTCGACGCCGTCGCGGCGTCGAAGGATCTCGTCGTCGAGAACACCTACACGTTCCCGATGGTGACCCATTTCGCCATCGAGCCCCACGCGTGCATCGCGGCCCCCGACGGGGACGGCCTCGCCGTCTGGAGCACCATCCAGCACCCGAACTGGCTCCAGAGGATCCTCGCGAAGATCCTCGGCCTCCCCCTGTCCAAGGTCCGGGTCTTCGCTCCGGACCCCGGCGGCGGGTTCGGGGGCAAGCAGCACGTGAAGCTCGAGCCGCTCGTCGCCTTCATGGCCCTCCGGACGGGCCGGCCGGTGCGCCTGATCCTGACCCTGGAAGAGACGTTCCAGGCGGTCCGCCGGAGCTCGACCGAGATCCGCGTGCGGTCGGGGTTCCGCACGGATGGCACCCTGGTCTTCCGGGAGATCGAGTCCAACTACCTGCTGGGAGCGTACGCCGACATCGCCGACCGAACGGTGACCAAGGGCAGCTATGCCGCCTGTGGGCCGTACCGCGTCCCCGCGGCTCGAATCGTGGCCCGGAGCATCCTGTCCCATACGACGCCGTCGACGGCGTTCCGCGGCTTCGGCAACCCGCAGCCCATCTGGGCGGTGGAATCCAACATGGACGAGGCAGCGCGGGCGCTCGGCATCGACCCGCTGGAACTTCGTCTGCGGAACCTCGCCCGCCCCGGCGAGGAGATCATCCCCGGGGACACGCCCGCCGACGGCGACTGGGAACAGACGGCCCGGAAGGCCGCGGAGCTGATCGGGTGGGGGACGCCGCTCCCGGCCGGGCGGGGCCGCGGGATCGCCTTCGGCATCAAGTCGGGGCCTACGACGGGCCTCTCCTACTCGACCGTCCGACTCCTCGCCGACGGCAGCGTCATCGTCTATGCCGGCACCTCCGACATGGGCCAGGGCGCCCGCACGGTGTTTGCCCAGATCGCCGCGGAGGAGCTCGGTGCGCCGCTCGACTGGATCACGGTGGTGATGGGCGACACGGCCGTCGTTCCGTACGACCAGCAGACCTCCGCCAGCCGCTCCACCGTCCTCATGGGGAACTCCGTGCTCGCGGCCTGCCGGGAGGTCCAGGCGAAGGTTCGGGCGATGGCCTCGCGGCTCCACGGGGTCGACGAGGCCCGGATCGTCGTCGAGCGCGGCGTCGTCCGCCTGCCCGACCGCGAGCTGCCGATCGTCGACGTCCTGAAACCCGGCCTCGGCCGGCTCGGCGGCGAGATCATCGGCAACGGCGAGATGCGCAAGGAGACCGAGCCGGGCCATCCCCTGGGCGGGAGCGCGGCGTTCTACGAGTTCAACTGCACGGCCATCGAGGCCGAGGTGGACCAGGAGACGGGTGACATCGTCCTGGTCCGCCACGTCACGGTCTCCGACGTCGGCAGGGCCCTGAACCCGGCCCAGGTCCGGGGCCAGGACGAGGGCGCCGCGATCCAGGGCCTCGGCCACACCCTCATGGAGCACTACATCTACGACGAGAAGGGCAGGATCCGGAACCTCGGCGCGATCGACTACCGGATCCCGACCAGCATGGACCTCCCCCTGGAGCTCCTCAGCGAGACGGTGGAGAACGCCGACGGCCCGGGTCCGTACGGGTCCAAGGGGATGAGCGAAGGGGCCCTGCTGTGCGTTGCGCCCGCCGTCGCCGCCGCCGTGCGCGACGCCACGGGCGTCGTCATCCGCGACCTGCCGCTCACCCCGGAGCGCGTCTGGCGCGCGCTGCAGGAGCGGCCCACCCGATGAGCCGGAGGGAGGCTGGGCGATGACCACGGGCAATGAGGTCGGCCCGATCGGCGGGCTGCCGCTCGAACA
>JAZDPM010000058.1:0-2523 GCA_043797725.1 Chloroflexota bacterium | reverse complement strand
GTCTCCACTGCGGTCACGCTGACTGCGGCGTTCCTCCTGTTCGGGCGGCGGCGACGCGACGGCGATCTGGACGACAGCGACCTCGCCGCCGCCGCGGCATCCGTCTTCGGGGGGCCGTTGGCCCTCGCGCCGGCGGCCTTCGGGCCGGTCGCGTTCGATCCGGGCACCGGCGGGACCGACGTGGACCTGCCGCGCTGGCGCCGGCCGTCGCTCCTCGCTGCCCGCAAGTCGGACCCCGTGCGGGGTTTCGACGGCGGGCCCGCCGGCCACCTGGCCTTCGTCGGCCCAGCTGAGGCCGCGAGCACGGAGCGCCGGCTGGTCCGCTACCGGATCGTTCGCCTCCTGGACCGGCCGGACGAGCTGACGGGAAACACCGTGGGGTCGGTCGAGGAAGGGGACCAGGTGGCCGTTGTGGAGCAGAGTGGCCTCTACCGGCGCATCGAGACCCCGGACGGGCGCAGCGGATGGCTCCACAAGATGACGCTCGGCGATCTCGTCACCGCGCCCGCTGGAGAGGACGCCGTGATCGACCCCGACGTGCTGATGGCCTACCTCGCGGCGCGCGGTCGCGGCTGACGGCCGGAGCGGCGCCCCGCCTCGGGCTCGCGGCGCAGGATCACCACGTGCTGGTGGGTGATGTTGGGGACGAACGCCCGCGGGTAGCCGTACGGGCGGAGTCGCGTGCCCGCCTGGTACCAGACGAGGTCCCCCTTCGGCACGAGGCCGACCCGTGACGCGCGTGCCGCGAGGTCGGCGCCCGTGAAGCGGTAGACGCCGTCGACGTAGGCGTCGCGGACGATGACCGCGACGTAGCGGCCCGGTCGGAGCACCCGCACCAGCTCCCCGAAGACCCGCTCCATCGCGTCGAGGTACGCCTCGTGCGTCGGGGAGTTCGCCAGGTCGGCCGGGTCGGCGGAGACCATGGCGTAGTCCGTGCGGCGATTGGCGTGCGCCTCGGCCAGGCGGCCGCCGGCCATCGTGAGCGGGAGCTGGACCGTGTACGGCGGATCGGCGGCGACGAAGTCGACGCTCTCGTCGGCGAGGGCGGGCAGGAGCGCCAGGGCGTCCCCGACGCGCATCTCGCAGCCCGAAGGGTCGAACCCGCGCGGCCCGCCCGGGTCGGCGCTGCCGAGGTCGGCGAGGAGCGGTCCCGCCCCGCTGCGCTCTGCCGCGAGCTCCGCCGCGACCTCGGCGTAGACGGCCGCCCAGGCCGGGTTGATCTCGAGGCCGATGGCCCGCCGGGGGCCGCGGGCGATCGCGGCCCCCAGGAGCGTGCCGCCCACCCCCGCAAACGGGTCCAGCACGAGCTCGCCGGTCTTGGTGAAGAACTCGACGAGCCGGGCCATCAGCCGGGGCGGCTTGTTTGCGCCGTGCCGCTTCCGCGCCGCGTGCCCAAGCTCGGACGGATAGGCGGTCACGAGGAGCGATTTCGTGAAGTAGAGCCACTCCTCGCCGGTGAGCTCGTTCAGGAGGTTGGCCGGGTGGAGGTTGCGCGCCATGGGCGGGAGTATGCGCGGCGGGCCCCTCGCGGTTGCCGCCGGTCGTCACCCGTAGAATGCGACTCATGATGGCGGGCGGTGGCGCACCAGCGCGGTTCGTCGGGCGCGAGCGTGAGCTCGAGGCCGTCATCGACGCGGTCGCCTCCGCCGGCGCCGGCCGGGCGGGCACGGTCCTGGTCGAGGGCTCGTCGGGCATGGGGGCGTCGCGCGTCATCGCCGAAGCCGTCGCGCGACTCGCCGCGGGTGACGCCGGGTTGCCGGATGTCGCCGTCTTGTGGGCCGGCGGGCTCCCCGCGTGGCGCGGGGAGCCGTACGCGCCCTTCCGGGCCGCCCTGGAACGGTTCCTCGCGAACCGGGAGCCGGCCGCCGTGGCCCGCCTCCTCGGGCCGGGGGCGGAGCTGCTCCTGCCGCTCCTCCCCGGGGTCGCGGCGCGGCTCCCCGACCTTCCCCAGGGCCCCGCAAGCCGGGAGCGCCTCGCCGAGCGGACCAACGAGGCGGTGCGCAGCCTGTTCGTCCGACTCGCCGCCGAGACTCCCGTGGTCGTCGTCGCCGAGGACATCCACGCCCTGGACGCGGCCTCGCGGTCGTTCCTCGCCTTCCTGGCTCGCACGTTCGGCGGGCACCCGATCGCCATCGTGGGCTCCTACCAGCCCGACGCGCTCGGTCGCGGCCATCCGCTCCGCACGACGCTCGACGCGATCGATGCCGGCCCGCGGCCCGCGCTGCGCGTGCCCCTCGCGCCGCTCGACCGGGCGGCCCTCCGCCACCTGATCGCCGTCCACGAGGGCGGCGCCCCGTCGGCCCCCGTCCTGCTCCTCGTCGCGGACAGGTCCGGCGGCAATCCGCTTGTCGCCGAGGAGATCCTGGCGGCCCGTCGCGAGCTGACGGGCGCCTCGCTGACGGTCCCCCTCGAGCAGCTGGTCGTCTCCCGGGCGGCCCGCCGCAGCCCGGAGTGCCGCCGGGTCCTGCGGATCCTCGCGGTCGCCGACGGACCGCTTCTTCCGACGCAGATGGCCGCGGTCGC
>JAZDPM010000301.1:0-5473 GCA_043797725.1 Chloroflexota bacterium | reverse complement strand
TGTCCTCGATCGCGTCGCCCAGGAAGATGATCCGCTCCTTGAGCAGGCGCGAGTAGATGTCGTAGGCACGTTCGCCGCGGCTCGACGACTCGATGACCATCGGCACGAGCATCTGGAGACCTCCTGGAGCGTCTTCCTCCGCGCGTCCGCGCGGAGATCGGTGCGAATCGGGGAAGGACGCCGTCACGCCGGCGCCGCCTCGGCTTCGGCTTCGTGGTCGTGGTCGCGGTCGTGGTCGTGCGTCGCGGCCGCCACCGGCGACGACTGTCCATCCTCGGCGTGGGGGATGGCCGGGTGTTCGGGGTGGGCAGCCAGCCAGCGATCGATGAGCGTCTCGACGACGCGAGCGCGACGCAGCGAGCTGCGGATCGCGGCCTGGGCGCGCGGCGTGTCGAAGTAGGCGGCGAGCTTGGCCTCCGAGGCGTACCGCGCCTTGGCCCGGATGATCTCGTCGATGATGTCGCGGTCCGGGACGTCGATCCCCTCGCGGGTAGCGATCTCGCCCAGCACGAGCAGGGTCTTCGTCCGTTCCTCCGCGCCGGGCCGGAACTCCTTGTGGACCTCCTCGGCGGTCTTCCCGGTCGCCGAGAGATACGCCTCCTCGGTGATCCCCTGGCGGGCCAGGGCACCCTTCATCTCGTCGTGCATCACCTCGACCTCCTCGTCGACGAGGATGTCGGGGATCTCGATCGTCGCGTTCTTCACGGCGTAGTCGATGATCCGGTCGGCGAAGCCGTGGCGGGCCCGGTCCAGGGCGTTCCGCTCCAGCCGCTTGCGGATCTCCGCACGCAGGGTCGCCATGTCGGCGAAGTCGCCCATCGACTTCGCGAAGTCGTCGTCGGCGGCGGGCAGGATCTTCTCGCGCAGCTCCTTCAGCTCGACACCGAAGTGGGCCCGGGCGCCGCGGAGCGTCTCATCCTGGTAGTCGTCGGGGAAGGTGATGTCGAACTCGGCCGTGCCGCCCGGCTTCAGGCCGACGAGGTGCTCCTCGAAACCCGGGACAAGGCGCTCCTCGCCGATGACGAGCGGCATCCGCTCCGAGGTCCCGCCGTCGAAGGCGACGCCGTCGCGCGTCCCGGCAAAGCCGATGACCGCCCAGTCGCCCTTCGCGGCGGCGCGCTCCTCCGCCGGGCCGAGCGTGGCCTGGTGGTCGCGCATCTCGTCGACGACCCGATCTACCTTGGCGTCGTCGACGGCATCGATCTCCGGCTTGAACGGGAAGCCGGTGTAGTCGCCGAGCTTCACGTGGGGGCGGAGCGGCACCGTGGCCTTGAAGCGGAGGGGCTTCCCTTCCTCGGCCTCGACCACCTCCACCTCGGGGCGGCCGATGATGACGATCGCCGGGTCGTCGGCCGTCCCCTTGGCCCATTCGCGGTAGCTGGTGTCGACGAGCGTCTCGACCGCCTCATCCCAGACGGAGCCTTCGCCGAGGACACGCTCGAGCATGCCGCGGGGGGCCTTGCCGGGACGGAACCCGGCGACGCGGGTGCGCTGGCTCAGGCGACGGGTGGCGTCGGCGACGGCGCGCGCGACGCGATCGACGGGGAGCTCCACCTCGACGACGAGGGTGCTCTTCGTGGAGGGCGTTGTGGTCACATGCATGGCCGGGGAAGTATAGGGGGCCATTCGGGGGGCCGTCCGCTCGCGCGCCCCGGGTGCGGGCGCCGGGCCACGCCGGGGCGGCGAGCCCGAACAGATCAGCGAGAAGAGCCACCCGACGAGGGTCCGAGGGCGGCGAGGAGCGCCAGCGCCGCGCGCGGCCCGGGAACGCGGAAGCGGGCGCGGGTCGCGCCCGGGCCCACGCGGATCGTCCATGCCTCGGCCGGGAGGCGCTCGAAGAGGTCCTCGTCGGTGCGGTCGTCGCCGAGGGCGAGCTCGAAGTCCGGTGGCGAGCCGGCGGATCGCACCCACGCCGCGACCTCGCCCTTGGTGGCCCAGGCGAAGCGAACCTCGATCACCTTGTTGCCGCGCAGGACGGCAAGCTCGGTGCCGGCGAGCTGCTGATCCAGCGTCGCCGCGACCTCGTTGGCCAGCCAGTCGCCGAACTCGGGCTCGACCTGGCGGAAGTGCCAGGCGAGGGCGTACTCCTTCTCCTCGACCGAGCTGCCCGGCGCCCGCGCGGTGAAGTGGTCCAGCACGGGACGGATCCGGGCCTTCCATTCCACGTCCGCGCCCGGACGGAGCGGGAGCCACTCCCCGCCGTCGGGACCCCGGAGAAGGGCCCCGTGCTCGGCCGCCAGCCAGGCGCCGCGGAGATCGCCGAACCAGCGCTCGAGGTCCGCGGCCGGGCGGCCGGAGACGATCACCACGGTCGTGTTGCGGCGGCGGGCGAGGATGCGGAGGATCTCGACCACCGACTTCCCCGGCGTGGCGTCCGCCGGCCGGGCCACCAGCGGCACGAGCGTTCCGTCGTAGTCGAGGTAGAGGGCGCGGTGGGAAGCAGACCGGAAGGCGCGCCGCACGGCCGCGATCGAGGGTTCGGGAACGATCGTGGATCCGTCGCCGCGCTCGAGCACGGCGGTCCCGAGGTCGGCCACGAACCGCTCCGCCCACGCGATGGCGCTGTTGCGCCGAACGCTCTCGAGGAGGGCGGCCTGGCGCTCCAGGCGCTCGTCCTCGGGCATCGTGAGAGCGCGCTCCAGCGCGTCCGCGGAGCCTGGCTCGTCGTAGGGGTTGACCCGGATCGCCTCTCCCATCTCGCGCGCGGCCCCGGCGAACTCGCTCAGGATCAGCACTCCGGCCCGGTCACGCTGGCAGGCGACGTACTCCTTCGCCACCAGGTTCATGCCGTCGCGGAGCGGCGCGACCCAGGCGACGTCGGCGGCAGCATAGAGCGCCGCCAGCTCGGTCTGCGAGATCGACCGGCGGAGGTAGATGACGGGGCTCCAGTCGGGGGTGCCGAGCTCCCCGTTGATCTCGCCCACGAGCTCGCTCACCTCGCGCCGCAGATCGGCGTACTGCGGCACGCGCTCGCGGGTCGGGACCGCGACCTGGATCAGGGTCACCCTGCCCTTCCAGCCGGGCCGGGTGACGAGGAAGCGGCGGAAGGCGCGCAGCCGCTCGGGGATCCCCTTCGTGTAGTCGAGGCGATCGACCGCGAGGACGAGACGGCGGCCGGGGTGCTGCGCCCCGAGGTCGCGGACCCGTTTCGCGACGCCGGCGTCGGCGGTGACGAGCCGCTCCCACTCGTCCGGCACGATTCCTATCGGTCGGGCCTCCAGGGTCACCGTGCGGCCTCCCACCTCGACGCGGTCCATCCGGCTCTCGATGCCGAGCGCCTGGAGGGCGGAGCTGCGGAAGGCGCCGAGGTGCTCGTGCGTCTGGAACGCGACGACGTCCGCGCCGAGGAGTCCCTCGAGGATAGCGTCGCGCTGGGGCAGGATCCGGAACACGTCGGCGGCCGGGAACGGAATGTGGAGGAAGAACCCGACGCGGGCGTCGGGGGCAGCCTCGCGCAGCATCCGGGGAACGAGCATGAGCTGGTAGTCGTGGACCCAGACGAGGTCGCCCGGCTGCAACCGGTCGAGGATCGCCGCCGTGAACCGCTCGTTGGCATCCCGGTACGCATGCCAGGTCTCGGGATCGAAAGAGACGCGGGACGGGAACCCGTGCAAGAGGGGCCAGAGCGTGTTGTTGCTGTAGCCCTCGTAGAAGGCCCGGGAGATCCGCGGCGGGAGGTCGACCGCGACGAACCCGTGCTCCCGCTCCCACGAGCGGAGCAGGTCCGCCCGGCCGGCCGCGTCACCGGTGGGAGGGTCGCCGGGCCAGCCGATCCAGAGCCCGCCCGTCTTCTCCATGACCGGGGCGAGAGCCGCCACGAGGCCGCCGCTGCTCCGCTCTGACAGCCATCGTCCCTCCGGCCGGCGAGCGGTCAGCGGGAGGCGGTTGGAGACGACGACGAGGCGATCAGCCAACGTGGTCACCCACGGCGCGGCAGACCCACGGTCGCCCATCGAGGACGCGGGATCGGCGCGCTGTCGTGGTGGGCGAGGTCGGGGTCGAACCGACACGCCGCTTGCGCGGCACCGGCTCCTAAGGCCGGCGCGTCTGCCATTCCGCCACTCGCCCGACGCGGAGTCTAGCGGCTGGGCGTGCCATCGCCCGGCCGGCCTCCGGAGTCGGTCGCGCGGAGCGCCCGGCTCACGGCTTCTCGTGCGGCCCGCGAAGCCACTGGCATCCCGATCTTCATCGCGAGGTTGACGATGGAACGCTGGCGAGCCTCGGCCCGGCGGTCCTTCGCCGTCGCGTCCAGCCAGCCGGCGAACCCGCGCTCCAGTGCGCCGCGCACCTTCGCCCCGTCGTCGCCCAGGGCCCGCACGGCCTTCTCCACCTCGGCGGGCAGAAGGCTGGCCGGGAGGGGCTCCGGCTCGCCCACGACGCGCCGCTTGAGGGCCCGGAACACCTTCCGGGGCCCGCCCACGGCCAGGAACGACGCGCCGCCGACGACGGCGGCGGACTTGCCGGGATTTCGACGCACCTTGGCCCGCACGTCGACGGCGGCGCGCGCGCTTGCCCGGAGCGTGGAAAGCTCGCCGGTGAGCGCCTCGCGCGCCGCCGTGACCTCGGCCGCGGCGGTCTTCGCCGTCAGGTCGTCCATGAGCGGGCCCGGGGCGACCTGGGCGGCGAGGCGGTCAGTTGCCGGCGGAGTCCGTCCCTCGGTCATTCCCGGCCTTCCTTCCTGCCCGGCAGGCGTTCCTGCACGAAGTCCATCGTCTCCCGGGCGGCATCGATCGAGGCCTGGGGCACGAAGCGCCGCTTCAGCTCACCAGGGTCATAGCCGCGGAGGGCAAGGGCCGCCAGGATGGGCCAGGCGATCAGGGCGGCAGTGACGCCCAGCGCTGCGCCCACCTGGACGCTGAAGCTGATCGCCGTGAAGGCGCCGGCCAGCGCCCCGAGGAGCATCCCGGCGACCAATCCCCCGACCGCCCCGCCGGAGCCTCCCGCGCGCGCCCCGGCGAGCGCCCCCAGGAGCCCGAGGGTCAGCGCCCAGAGGACGATGCCCACCAGGAGCGGCCGGACGCCCGCGTCGATTCCCGGGACCAGCGTCGTCCCGATCGCGGCAAACGCCGCGTTCGGCAGGGCGAGTCCCAGCACGATCCCGACGGCGATTCCGACCAGGACCGCGACGAGGAGGGCTCCGGCAAGGTACCGAGGCGAGACACGCAGGGCGCCGAGGACCAGCACGACCGCGGTCCCGACGGAGAAGAGCATCCCGTGCAGGATCCCCCAGCCCATCGAGCCGAAGAGCCATTCGCCCATGAAGAGGGCAATTCCGACCGGGACGAGGAGCCCGACGTAGAGGACGAGCGCGAGGGCCGCTCCCACCAGGGCGGCAACCTGCTTGGCGTCCTCCACGATGGCCGCGAGCTCCGCCTTCGCGAGATCCACGTGCGCCGCGACGAGGCGCCGGCCGGCACTCATCGTGTGCGCGGCCTGCTCCCGGATGCCGGGTGGCCGCGACGGGGGCGGCTCC
>JAZDPM010000276.1:0-5446 GCA_043797725.1 Chloroflexota bacterium | reverse complement strand
GTCGACCGGCACGGCGGGCTCGACATCCTCGTGGTCAACGCCGGCGTGGGCGCGTACGGTCCGTTCCTGGAGCTCCCGCTCGACCAGCTCGACGAGATGATCGACATCAACGTGAAGGGCGCCCTGTACACGATCCGGGCGGCCCTGCCCCACCTCCTCCGGAGCGACGCCGCGGACATCGTCACGATCGCCAGCGAGGCCGGCCGGCGCGGCCTGCCGCTCGAGGCGACGTACTGCGCCTCCAAGTTCGCCCAGGTCGGGCTGACCCGGGCGCTGGACCACGAGCTCCGGGAGCAGGGTGTCCGGTGCACGAACGTCTGCCCCGGCGGCGTCGCCACTGACTTCGCGATGGGACGAGGCAGGACCCCCGACATGCCCGCGCTGGCGGGCATGATGGCGCCGACGGACGTGGCCGAGGCCGTCCTCTTCGTGCTCACGCGCCCGCGGAACCACCGCATCCTCGAGGTGGCGCTGCGCCCGGTCACCGAGACCTCCTGGGGGTGAGCACGATGACAACCCTGCGCTGGGGCATCCTGTCGACGGCCGGCATCGCGACGGAGAAGGCCATCCCGGGGTTCCGGGGGGCCGCCCGCTGCGAGGTCGTGGCGATCGCGTCGCGGGACCTCGTGCGGGCCCGGACGGTAGCCGACCGCCACGACATCACGCGCGTCCACGGCTCCTACGAGGCGCTGCTCGCGGATCCCGAGGTTGACGCCGTCTACCTCCCGCTCCCCAACCACCTCCACGCCGAGTGGACACTGGCCGCCGCGCGGGCCGGCAAGCACGTCCTGTGCGAGAAGCCGATGGCGATGACCGCCGCCGATGCCGAGCGGATGATCGAGGGTTGCCGGGCGGCGGGCGTCACCCTCATGGAGGCGTTCATGTACCGCCTCCATCCGTCGTGGATCGCCGTCCGCGAGCTGGTCGCGACGGGTCGCATCGGCCGCCTGACGGCCGTCAGCAGTTGGTTCTCGTACTACAACGACGATCCGACGAACATCCGGAACATCCGGGCGTACGGCGGCGGCGCGCTGTTCGACGTCGGCTGCTACTCGGTGAACCTGTCCCGGATGCTGTTCGGCTCGGAGCCGACCCGGGTCGAGGCCTCGATCGTCCGGGACCCGGCGAGCGGCGTCGACGTGCTGACCAGCGGGCTGCTCGAGTTCGCGGGTGGCGTCGCGACCTTCACCTGCTCCACCCGGCTCGAGCCGGACCAGCAGGTCGACGTCTACGGGACCGAGGGCCGCATCTCGATCGGCATCCCGTTCAACATCCCGCCCGACCGGCCCACCCACGTCTACCTGACGGCCGGGGGCGACCCGCCCGTCGCGCCGGCGACCGAGACGCTGACGTTCGAGCCGGCGGACCCGTACGGCGTCGAGGCGGAGCGGTTCGCCGCGGCGGTCCTCGACGGCGAGCAAGTGCCGACGCCGCCCGAGGACGCCGTCGCCAACCTGCGGGTGATCGAGCAGCTGTTCGCGGCGGCGGAGCGCGCCTAGGGACGCGCCCGGGGCACGTCAGCCGCCCGGGGCACCGTTGAAGTAGCGCTCTGCCAGGGCCCAGGCGTCCTTGCCGCAGACCGAGCCGATCTTGCGGCCCTCGAGGTCGTCGGCGGCGATGTGGATGCCGCCGTACAGGCGGGAGATCCCGGCCTGGTCGGCCGCGTCGTAGTACGTCGCCCACTGGAGGGTCACGTCCCGCGTCGGGCCGTCCTCGTGGAGGAGCGAGCCGGCCTTGATCGTCCAGGTTGCCAGGCCACCCGGAAAGTACTCGCTGCCCGTGAAGGCCGTCAGGACCTCGGCCGCGGCCCGGCTGAAGGCACTGTGCCCCGAGACGTAGCCCGCAAAGGAGGGGGTCACGAACGTCGGCCGCTGGTACGGCACCCATTCGACGGCGCGAACCCATCCGACCCCGCTCGCCTGCGTCTGAGGGTCCCTGGGGCTGCCGAGCCACGACCGGACGGCGATCTCGCCGACGTGGCTCGCCAGCCGCTCGTGGCGCTGGCCCGGGGCGCTCGACTCGAACGTGACGAGCTCGACGAGGCCCGGGACGAGCGGCAGGCCCTGGGGGTCGTAGGAGGGCAACGCCGGGTCCGCGGACTGGCCCTTGCCGCCCAGGTAGCGGATCATCGAGATCGGGCGGACCGAGTCGTAGTGGCCCTTGACTCCCCACCCCGCCACCGCCGCGTCGTGGACGGAGCCATTGAGCGCGAAGTAGAGCTTGACGTCCCACTCGAGGCGGTCGACCTCGGGTCCCGACCCGCCGATCCGGCGCTCGAACCCCGGGGTGTCGGACACCAGGTTGGCGATGACGTTCCAGTGGCCCGGCGGCGTCTCGGACTGCGGGCCGTCGGCCCAGAACTCGGCGAGGACGCGGGCGAAGTCGCCGCGGAGCACGGGGTCGGGCTCGTACGACCGGCCGGTTGCCGGGTTGACGTCGCGGCCGTCGCCGTCGTTCGACCCGAGGGTGTTGTCGCCCGCGGCACCCGGGCCGATGTCGATCATCACGCCGTCGCCGGCGTCGAGCTCCGTGGACCACCGGATGACGTCGACGGCGGCCTGCCTGAACGCATCGTTGGTGGCCGGGTCTCCGAGCCGCGGCGGCGGGCCTGGATCGATCGGCATGCCGGTGCTCGATGCCGGCAGCGCGAAGGGCGTAACGAATCCCCAGTGCGGGCCGATGAACGACTGGATCTGACCGGGGATGAGAAGGTCGTTCTGGGAGAGCTGCTTCGCCAGCGCCAGCGGCTGCCAGCGATCGGGGTCGCGCATGACCGTCCCCGGCTCGGCCACCTCGAGCGGGTCGTTGACGGGCTGGTACGACGTGTCGACGTAGCGCTGCGCCTCGAGCGAGCCGTCCGTGCTCCCGAAGTCGAGGACGGCGGCCGCGATCAGGTTCCCGAGCGCGGCCGGCGAGTCTCCCTCGGTCGCGGCATAGTCGATGCGGTAGCAGAGCGACCCCATGACACCGTCGAGCCGGTCGGCGGATCCGGCCAGGTCGGCGACGGTCCCGTAGCGCCACAGCAGGATCCGGTAGGCCGCGTAGCTGATCGCGGCCTCGCGCGCCGCGCCGACGTCGTCGGCCCGGCGCTTCTCGGTGACGAAGTAGCCGCTCGCGGCCGGGTCGTAGGCGGCCCACGCGTCCCACATCGCCGCCGAGACATGGAACAGGTTGCGGGCATGGACGGTCGGGGCGGGCACGACCTGCCGGATGAGCGAGAGCAGCGTCTCGTCCCAGACGCGGGCCACCGAATTGCCCTCGAGGTTGCCGCGCTCGCAGTCGGCGACCAGGTATGGCGGCGGCGTGCCGCATCCCGCAAGCCCGATGCCGGCGACGAGGAGCCCGGCGAGCAGCGCGCCCGCCCGACGCCTGTGCCGCCCGGCCGGTCCACCCCGCCTGGCGCCGATGGGCTCCCCCACGATCATCTCTCCCCCGCTGCGCCATGGGTCTCCGTCGCGGGCAGCATGCCACGACGGCGGTGGGGTCGCCATGGCCCGGATGTGCTTCAATCCGACCGTGCCGCAGCCGGAGATCGCCATGGGTCACCACCGCCGGACGGCCCGGCTCGCCCTCGGCGCGGCCGTCCTCGGCCTCGTCGCAATCGGGGCGGCCCTCGCCGCGATGGCGCTGGGCGGGCCGGCCGCGCCGACCGAGGCCATGGCGCCGCCCCGCTACGTCGAGGAAGCGGCCGCCGCGGGCATCGAGCACGCCTACGACGGCGATTTCACGTTCTTCGTCGGCGGCGGCGTCGCGGTCTTCGACTGCGACGATGACGGGCGGCCCGAGCTCTACCTCGCCGGCGGCGCGAGCTCCGCGGCCCTCTACCACAACGACAGCCCGGCGGGCGGCGCGTTGCGGTTCACCGCCTCGCCTGATCCCGCAACCGACCTGACAGAGGTGACCGGCGCCTACCCGATCGACATCAACGGCGACCGGCGGGTCGACCTGGCCGTGCTCCGCTTCGGGGAGAACGTCCTCCTCCGCGGGCTCGGCGACTGCCGCTTCGAGCGGGCCAACGAGACCTGGGGGTTCGACGGCGGCGACGAATGGACGGCCGCCTTCAGCGCAACCTGGGAGGGTTCGGCGAGCCTGCCGACCCTCGCTTTCGGCAACTACCTCGCGATGGAGTCGCTGGCCGGCGCCCGCGACGCGTGCGCCGCCAACGTCCTCGTCCGGGAGGGTGGTGTCGCCGGCCGCTACGGCCCGCCGAGCGCCCTCTCGCCCGGCCTGTGCACCCTCTCGATCCTGTTCAGCGACTGGAACCGCTCCGGTCGTCGCGACCTCCGGATGACGAACGACCGTCACTACTACCGGGAGGGCGAGGAGCAGCTGTGGTGGATCGCGCCCGGGGAGCCGCCTCGCCTCTACGGCCGGGCGGACGGCTGGAAGAAGATGCAGATCTGGGGCATGGGCATCGCGAGCCAGGACCTCACCGGCGACGGCCGGCCGGAGGTCTTCCTGACCAGCCAGGGCGACAACAAGCTCCAGGCGCTCGACGACGGCGCGACCGGCCCGGCCTACCACGACATCGCCCTCCAGCTCGGCGCCACCGCCCACCGGCCGTTCACCGGCGGCGACATCCTCCCGTCGACGGCCTGGCATGCCGAGTTCGAGGACGTCAACAACGACGGCTTCACGGACCTGTTCATCAGCAAGGGCAACGTCGAGTCCATGTCCGAGTTCGCTGCGAAGGACCCCAGCAACCTCCTCCTCGGACAGCCGGACGGCACGTTCATCGAGGCCGCGGAGGCCGCCGGCATCGTCACCTTCGATCGGGGGCGCGGGGCTGCCGTGGCCGACCTGAACCTCGACGGGCTGCTCGACATCGTCGAGGTCACCCGGCGCGACAACGTGAAGCTCTGGCGGAACGTCGGCTGGGGCGCCGCGGCGGCACCGACCCCGATGGGCCACTGGGTCGCGCTCCGGCTGCAACAGCCCGGCCCCAACGGCGACGCGATCGGCGCCTGGGTCGAGGTCCGGGTCGGCGACCACGTCGTCCGGCGGGAGATGTCGATCGGCGGCGGGCACGCGAGCGGGCAGCTCGGCTGGGCCAGCTTCGGGCTCGGGTCGGCGGATCGGGCCGAGGTCCGGGTGCAGTGGCCGGATGGCGAGAGCGGGCCCTGGCTCCCGGTCGGCGCGGACCGGTTCGCGATCGTGGAGCGCGGCGCCGCCGCGGTGATCCCGTGGAACCCACCGCAGCAGCCGGCACCCTGAGGGAGGGCGCAGCGATGGCGACGAGGGCGAGACTGGCGACGATCGACCTGCCCGACTTCGGGATGCCCGAGGTTCGACCGGAGATCCCGGCGCCCCTCCACGCCGCGCGCATCGAGCGGCTCCGCGAGCGGGCCGACGCCCGCGGCTACGACCGGCTCGTGGTCTATGCCGACCGGGAGCACAGCGCCTCGCTGGCGTACCTGACCGGGTTCGACCCGCGGTTCGAGGAGGC
>JAZDPM010000271.1:0-3279 GCA_043797725.1 Chloroflexota bacterium | reverse complement strand
CCCAGGCCGACGAACAGGGCGGTGAACGCGGTCGCTGCGGCGGCCCGCGCCTCGAGAGCGTCGGACGGCCGCGACACCTCGGCCTCGCTGGGACTGGCCGGGTTGGCCGTGCGCGACAGGACGCCCTGGACGGCGGTCACGTGCTCGGTCTCGGCCCGGACGTAGATCGTGGACGCCGTCCCGTCATGGTCGAACTGGCTCGCGGCGATCGGGAACCCGATCAGCGCCGCGGAGTCCAGGTTCGAGGCCAGCTCGAGCGGGTCCATGACCCCGACGACGGTGAACCACTGCTCGCCCAGCCAGACCGCGACGCCGACGCGGTCGATGCCCAGCCGCGCGGCCGTCGTGGAGCCGAGCACGACCGCCGGGTAGGCCTCGTTGGCGGCAGTCAGGAAGGTCCCGTGGGCCATCGATCCGCGCAGCGTCTCGACCAGGCCCTGGTCGGCCGCATAGACGGAGATCCCGCCGGTCTGCGTCTCGGGGATGAAGTCGGTCTTGCGAACGGTCGCGCTCACCCCGCCGATCGCGGCAACGGACTCGACCGGCCCGATCCGGGCGATCATCGCCGGGGCGACCTCGGGCAGCGTCGCCGCCTCGCCGCGGAAGGTGTTCCCGGGCGAGACGGTGAGGAGGTTCGTGCCGAGGCGGTCCAGCGACCGCAGCAGGTTCGCCCGGCTCGACTCGGAGATCGCCAGGACGGCGACCATCGCGGCGATGCCGATGGCGATGCCGGCGGCGGTGAGGATGGCCCGCAGTCGGCGCGTCCGGAGCCCGACCGCCCCGATGCCGATGAGGTCGGCCGGGTGGAGGCGGCTCGGCTCGGCCGTGGAGATCGATACACCGGCTCTCATGCGGCGCCCCGGGCGACGGAGGCCCCGGGATCGGGCGGGGCACCGGTGTCGCTGACGATCCGGCCGTCGAGCAGGTCGACGCGGCGGGGCATCCGCGCCGCCAGGTCGCGCTCGTGGGTGATCACCGCGATCGTCGTGCCGTCCTCGCGGTTCAGCTCCTCGAGGAGCCCGATGATCTCCACCCCCGTGGTCGAATCGAGGTTGCCGGTCGGCTCGTCGGCGAGGACGATCGCCGGCCGCGCGACCAGCGCCCTGGCGATCGCGACCCGCTGGCGCTCGCCGCCCGAGAGCTTCTGCGGTGGATGGAACATCCGCTCGCCGAGGCCCACGCGACGGAGCGCCGCCTCGGCGCGTGCTCGCCGCTCGGCCGGAGCGACGCCGGCGTAGAGCAGGCCGTTGGCCACGTTCTCCAGCGCAGTCTGGCCATCGATCAGGAAGAACTGCTGGAAGACGAACCCGATCGAGCGGGCCCGCAGCCCGGAAAGCCGGCCGTCGGACAGCGTGGAGGTATCCATGCCGGCGACCTCCACGGTCCCGGTCGTCGGCAAGTCGAGCGTCCCGACGATGTGCAGCAGCGTCGACTTGCCGGACCCCGACGGGCCGACGATCGCCAGCAGCTCGCCGCGACGGACCGTCAGGTTCACGTCCCGGAGGACCTGCAGAGGCGGCGTCCCGTCGTAGGTCTTCGAGACGCCGCTCAGGCGCAGGACGACGTCCGGCGGCTGCCGCTCCGCGGACGGCCCGGTCACGACGGGACCGCCACCAGGGAGCCCTCGTCCACGCCATCCGACCGGATCTCGACGACCGTCCCGGAGAAGAGGCCGGGGGTGACCGCGACGAGTCGGACCGAAC
Source organism: Chloroflexota bacterium (assembly GCA_043797725.1). Classification (GTDB taxonomy): domain Bacteria; phylum Chloroflexota; class Limnocylindria; order Limnocylindrales; family CSP1-4; genus CTSoil-043. Next base: position 1,576 of record JAZDPM010000271.1, on the reverse strand, counting down.
CGTCCGCCCCGACCACCTCGACGGCGTAGCCGCCTTCGGCCAGCGCAAGGAGGGCCGAGACCGGCACGGTCAGGACGTCCTCCCGGCGCTCGCGAACGATCGTGACCGTGACCGGGGCGCCGTCCTGGGATCCGCTGGTCGCCGGGTCGTCGAGGCGGACCGTGACCGCGACCTGCGATCTTCCGCCCTGCTGGGCCGCCGGCGTCGCCACGCTCGCGATGTCGGCGATCGACCCCGGAGACTCGGTCCCGTCCGGGAGCTCCACCATCACCGGGTCGCCGACGGCGATGAGGTCCTGGCGGTTCGCGTCCAGCGAGACCGTGACGACCCGGTCGGTCGAGCTGTAGGTCGCGACGGTCTGCCCGGCACCGATCCTGGTCCCGAGATTGGCCGAGACGGCTGTCACCCGAACCGGTTCGCGCAGGAAGACGATCTCGCCAAGCCGGACGATCCCGTCGTCCTCGACGTTCCGGTCCGCCTGCCAGGCCATGACCGCCGCCTCGGTCACCTCGTCGAACCAGGCGTTGGGTGTGACGTCCTTGTCCAGGTAGCCGAGCGCCTGCAGGTTCTCCTCGAGCTGCTTGACGTCCGCGCCAAGGTCGGCGTCGAGCTGGAGCGTCCGCCAGGCCGGCCGGCTGCCGTACATCACGTACGACCTCACGCTGCCATCGACCTCGATGATCCTGTCGCCGCGCGCGAGGATGTCGCCCTCCGCCGCGTAGAGGCGGGTGACCGTGCCGGACAGCTGGTTGACGATCGAGCCGGATCCCTCGAAGCCGAGCGTCCCGTCCAGCTCCTCGACCGATTCGAGGGTCTGGCGAGTCACCGTGGCCGTTGCCCGCTCGGGCGACGGGGTCGCCGTCGCGGTTGCCTGCGCCCCGATGAGTCCCGCCGAGTAGGCGCCGTAGGCGACTGCCCCGGCCGCCACCACGACGGTCGCGACAGCGATGAGCGCTCGAGGCTTCACGGCTGGGTCTCCGGGCTGCTGGCCGGCGCCCCGCGCAGGAACCCGCCGGTCTCGGCCTGGCAGACCTCCATGGCCGCCTGGACCTCGGGCGACTGGAGGTCGAGGTCGCCGAAGCGTCCGCCGCCGAACCCGGGGCCGCCGCCCGTGCCGAGCTGCGGATCCGGGAAGTCGACCCCCTCGTCGCGCAGGCACTGGGCGAAGACGAGGAGCTGTGCCTGGCGCTCGGCCTGGGCTACCGGATCCCTGTTGCGCTGGACGCCGACCATGAGGCCGGAACACGCGTCCTGGGCCGCCTGGAACTCCGGGCTGTTGCGATCGATGTCGCCGAACTGACCACCGCCTGAGCCTCCTCCGCCGCCGAACGCCGGGCGGCCGTCCGCGCCGAACTGCGGATCCGCGGCATCGATGCCGTTGTCGCGCAGGCACTGGGTGTAGTCCAGCATGGCCTGCTGGAAGTCGACCGGGCCGCTCGAGGGGACCGCGCTGGGGGCCGCAGGATCAGCGGACGAGAGCGTCACGACGCCGGACGTGTCGGTCGCGCCGCCGCAGGCGGCCGCCACGAGCGCCATGGTCAAGGCAAAGGCCGGGAGGATGCTCCGGCCGCCCAGG
>JAZDPM010000255.1:0-2426 GCA_043797725.1 Chloroflexota bacterium | reverse complement strand
GCTCCCCAGAGAAGCGGCGCCCTCCGACTTCGTGTGGCAGCGCATCGTCCGGGAGCTGCGGGAGGACGGAACGCTGCGGCGCATCGAGGCAGGCGGCCGTCGGGTCCGTCCCTGGCTCGTGGCGGCCGTCTCGATGGCCGCCTCGCTGGTCCTCTTCGGATCGGGTGCGATGATGGGCCACTGGCTGGGGGCCAGGAGCACCGAGCGAGCCTTCCTGGCCGCTCGAGAACAGGACGCCGCGCAGCTGGCGCAGCGCGTCCAGGAGGCGGGCTCGGCGTACGTGGCGGCCTTGGTGGCCCTAGGCGAGTTGCGGGCCGCGGCGGTGCCGGGCAATGGGCGCGGGGTTTCGGCGCCGCCCACGCAGGCGGACTCCGAGATTGGGCAGGGGCGCGAAGCGGCCTTGGGGGCGCTCTACGGGGCCGCCTTCGAGCTGGCTCGCATGACCCCCGGAGATCCGGATGTCGCTGGAATCCTCCAGATCCTGGAACAGCGGCGGCACCAGGGGACCGGTGCGGGCACGGGGCAGACGACGGTGTGGTACTGAGCACGTGACGGGCCGGTGCCGGATGGGTCGGTCCAATCGACAGCTGGCGAGGCGAGACCCCGCTGGAGGCTGGAAGGGAGCACGGAGATGAGCAGAATGACGATGTGGCGGCGTCGCACGGACCGAGGACTCCGGTGGCTGGCGGGCCTGACGCTTGTCGTCGGCGTCGGGCTGGTGAGCCCGGGCCCGGCCTGGCCCCAGGTGGCGGACTCGGCCGGCCGGCGACCCGGCGACCGGTCGTGCCCCGGTGGCGTCGTGGGGGCCCTGGGAATCACGCGCGTGGATTGCCGGGGGGACTGCTTCCTTACTGTCGACCGGAGGGAGCAGAGCATGGTATGGTCCTTCAGTGTCGAACCCCGGATCACCGAGATCGCACCGAACGGCCCCGCGGCAGGCGCCCTCGAAATCGGGGACAGGATCGTGGCGATAGACGGTGTCCTCATCACTACTCCTGAGGGGGGACGGCGCCTTGCCAACATCGAGCCGGATCGGGACGTCACCATTCGCTTCCGGCGTGGGAGACGCATCGGGGAAGCCACCCTCCGCGCGGGGACTCGCTGTGGGCCTGCCGTTGAGGGTGTGAGATCCGGCTTGGTGTCCTCCAGCTCCGTCGATTCGGGTGGCGTGTCGTGGACTGGCCCGGGGATCCGGATCGAGACCAGTGGCTCCGGCGAGAGTCGGCGGACGTCAATCACCGTTCCCGGCGCGCGCATGTCCGTCGGGGAGACAGGCGTGCCCGAAATGTCCGAAGCCCGTCTCGGAATGAGCTTCGGCTGCGGCCCCTGCTCGAGCACGAGGAGGAACGGCCGCACAGTATGGAGCTTCTCCAACCCGATCGACGTCATCAGGGTGGACGTCGGCGGGCCGGCGGAGAGAGGTGGCATCCGAGTGGGCGACCGGATCACCCACGTGGACGGGCTGCGCATCGATTCCAGGCGGGGGGGCGAAGCGTTCTCGACTCTCCGGCCCGGGCAGGCGACGCGGCTCACCGTGACCGGAAGGGACGGCATTGAGCGGACCGTGACCGTCGTGCCCTCGAGCTAGGCTCGAGTAGCGTTGGTGCTTGGACATCGGTTGCGCCCGTGTGGCTGCGGCAAGCGGCAGGTATGCACCGTTGAGGCGGCATGCTGTCGGCGTATGGCTCCGCACTCCGGCGCACCACTGTCGTGGGGCCCATCTCCACCGACTTCAGCGCCCTCACCACGGCCCTGACACCGCAGGCCGCCACCGCGCTGCCGGGCCGCCGTGGCGGCTCGCTGGTGACGCTGGCGCGGAGGGACAGCGAAGAACCGCGCTCGGGCGGCACACCGAGGGAGATCTGCCGAGCGGCGGCGGATTGACAGCCTGTCAAGGCGACCGCACGTTAGGCTGGCGTCGCACAGCGGTGCGACGGGCGACCGTGGCGGATACGAACGATGGCGAGGAGGGCACGACGATGGGACTCATGGACCGCGCGAAGGCGATCTTGCTCTCGCCTGGCAAGGAATGGCCGGTTGTCGAACAGGAGCAGACCACTGTCGCCGCGCTCTATCAGAGCTACATCATCCCTCTCGCCGCGATTGGACCGATTGCGGGCTTCATCCGCACGTCGGTCTTCGGGATCACGATTCCGTTCGTGAACACCACCTTTCGCGTGAGCCCGATGCGCGGAGTTTCAAGCGCGATCGTCTCCTATGCTCTGGCGCTGGTCGGCGTCTTCGTGGTGGCGAAGGTGATCGACGCGCTGGCCCCCAGCTTCGGTGGCCAGAAGAACGAGATGCAGGCCCTCAAGCTCGTGACGTATGCGAGTACGGCGAGTTGGCTGTGCGGGATCTTCCTCGCCATTCCGGGCCTGAGCATGCTCAGCATACTCGGCCTCTACAGCATCTATCTGTTCTGGACC
>JAZDPM010000229.1:0-9455 GCA_043797725.1 Chloroflexota bacterium | reverse complement strand
GAAGGACGTGGCGATGTCGGCAACCACCTGCGAGTAGTCGTTGGCGCGAGCCGGCGGCACGGCGAAGGTGATCACGTAGCCCCTTCCCGGGAGGACGTAGAGAACCTGGGTCACGGCAGCGGCGGCGGGCTGGCCGTCGGGTCGCGTCACCGGCGCCGTGTACGCCATCGAGTAGGCCTGCCCGGCGGTGACCAGGATCTCGCGAAGCTCGACGTCGCCCTCGACGAGCTGCCTCACCTGGCCCCGGATGGTCCCGGCGAACGTCTGGAGGGAGACGTCGAGCGGCAGCGCGACCTCGGTCACGACGAGCGTCGCGAGATCGCCCTTCGTCACGGCGGCCGGCGAGGCATCGAAGGCGACATAGGTCGTCGTGTCCGACAGGTTCTCGAGGCGAGCCGCGAGCGACTCGGCGAAGGCCGCGTTCTGCGACCGCAGCGTCGCGAGAAGGCCGTCGTGGCTCCCCGCGACCGGGACGGCGGCCCAGCCGGGCGGGAGGTCGAACGTGAACGATCCCGGCGGCAGCGGCGTCGGGCTGGGCGCCGGACCCGACGGGATCGCCGAGGCCCCGGGCGTCGCGGTCGCGAGGGGGGATGCGCCCGGAGGGGCGCCACAGCCCGCGAGTGCCAGCGCGACGAGGAAGGTCGTCAGCGCGATGACACGGCGGCCGCGCCCCACGGTCGGGCCACGTCGCATCAGGCGGGCACCTCGTCCGGGCGGGCGACCCGGGCGAAGGGCCGGACGCGCGCCTCCACCCAGACGCCCTCGCGCATGTAGACGTCCTCGCGGGCGATCGCCAGCGCGGCGTCCGCGTCGGCGGCGCGGACCAGCAGGAGCGAGCCCGACATGTCGAGGAAGCCGCCGGCCTCCAGGACCACGCCGGCAGCGCGGAGCGCCGCCATCCGGGCCAGGTGCACCGGTCGGTGGGACGGCCGCAGCTCGGCGGCGTCGGGGCCGTAGGCCGCCTCGATGACGAAGAGGGGCTCCATGACGATGCCGTCGGGGATCTCCTGGACCACGGTGCTCCTCCAGCGCGTGTTGGGGTCGGCGCGTACGGTACCCCCGACGCGGTCGGCCTGCCCGCGAGGGGCGGGCGGGGTGGGCCGGGCGGGGCGGGGCGGGCGGCGGTCGGCCGGGCAGCGGTCGGCCGGGCAGCGGTCAGGCGCCGCCGACGATCAGGATGCCAGCCAGCGCCGCCGCGGCGATCCCGATCGCGTGGATCCTTCCGATCGGCTCGCGCAGGACGACCGTCGCCAGGATCACGGTGGAGACCGGGTAGAGCGACCCGAGCATGGCGGCGAGGGCCAGCCCGGACGCCTGGGCCGCCGCGAGGAACATCGCGTTGCCGACGAGGTCGAGCACTCCCACGAGCACGATGAGCTTGAGGAGCCTCGGCTCCGCGGACGCGACGGCCTGCAGGGGCGTTCGCCGCGCCGCCACGATGGCCGCCACGAGGATGGACGACGTGGCGCGCGAGACCATCAGCGGCCCGAACACGCCCGTCTCGACCTGGCCAACGCAGGCGCTGTAGAGGCCGAAGCCGAGGCCGGCGCCGATCGCCAGCAGGAGCCCGCCACGCCCGGTCGTGCCGTCGTCGACGAGAGAGACGAGGATGATCGCCAGGAGGGCGATGCCGAACCCGGCGAGACGGATCGGCCCGGGCAACCCGGCGGTTGCGACGCCGACGGCCACGGGGATCGCCGCCGTGAGGACCCCGGTTATCGGGGCGACGATCCCCATCCGCCCGTCCGCGAGCGCACGGTAGAGGGCGGCCAGGCCGAGGGCCCCGAAGAACGCCGCGGCGACGGCCCACGCGGAGTCGGCGGGCGCGGGCGGCCCCTCGCCCAGCAGGACCATCCCGACGACGGCGCCGGCGAACCCCACGAGATGGCTGCCCAGCAGGACCACCATGGCCGGGAGGCGCTTCGTGGCGAAGCCGCCACCGAAGTCCGCGGCTCCCCAGAAGGCCGCCGCGAGGAGGCCGGCGGCAGCCGCGAGGAGGTCGGCGGGCACGAGTGCGGGTGGGGAGGCCGGCGTCAGCCGGCCGGCCGCGCGGCCTCGGGCCCTTCGTCCGCAGCGGCGTCGTCGACGGCGGTGGGGGCGGGCAGCTCCACGACCCGGTCGGCTGCGTGATCGTAGCGGTCGGACGTCGTCAGGTAGATGACCTGGAAGTCGGCGGTGAGGTCGCGGAGCATCGCGATCGCCCGCTCGGCCCGTGCGTCGTCGAACGTCACGAACGGGTCGTCGAAGATGAGCGGCGGCCGGCGATCCTGGGTCACGAGCCGGACGAGGCCGAGGCGCGCCGCGAGGTAGCCGAGGTCGAGGGTCCCCTGCGACAGCTCATCGATCGTGACCCAGTCGCCGCGCTCCGGCGCGAAGATGGAGATGTCGAGAGTCGCGTCGTCGACGGCGACGCGGCGGTAGCGGCCGCCCGTGAGCCGGGCCATGTCGCCCCGCATCCGCTTCTCGAGGTAGCGCGTCGCGGTGCGCATCGTCGCCGTCTCGGCGCGGCCGATCGCATCGAGGCTCTTCTGGTAGATCCGCTGGCGGCGCTTCACGGCCGCCAGCTCCTCGCGCCACGACGCCAGGCGCTCGGCCTCGCCGGCGATCTGCTCGGCGTCCACCGGGTTCTGCTCGACCCGGGCCCGGGCGGCGGCCTCGTCATCGCGAGCCCGCTCCAGGGCGCCCTCCTGGTCCTTCACCTCGACCTCGAGCCGTTCGCGGGCGCGCGGCTCCTTGGCGATGGGGCCCAACGCCTCGAGGGCTCCGGACTTCTGCTCGATCATGAGGGCGGCAGCGTCGCGCAGAGTCGGCAACGTCTCGACAGGTTCCTTGCCGACGAGGCCGTCGAGCTGCGCCCGCGCCCGGTCGATCGCCTGGACGTGCGCGTCCTCGTCGGCGAGGAGATCCTCTGCAGCCTTCGGATCGTCGACCTCGATGATGGCCAGCTGTGCCTTGAGGTCGGCCTCGTCGCGGCGAAGATCGTCCTCCAGCTGGCTCCGTCCCCGGAGGCGCCGGGCGATCTCGACGTCGCGAAGCTCCATGTGGCGCCGGAAGTCGAAGGCTGCCCGGCGGCGGGCGCGGGCGAAGGCGGCGAGGAGGAGCCCGACCACCGCGGCCGCGGCACCCCCTGTGAGGGCGCCGGCGATGCCGGCGAAGACTCCGACGGCGACCGCGGCCACGCCCCCCACCGCGAGGAGCACGGCGAGCCAGGCGAACGGCCGGTAGCGGGGCTCGGGGATGACGACCTGGTAGTCGACCGTGGAGGGCTCCTCGCCGAGCTGGACGCGCAGCTCGCCGACGCGCCGGTCCAGGACTCGCGCGCGCTCCACGACCTGGCGCAGGACGGGGAGCGGGTTCACCGACGGATGACTCCTCTCGAGCTCGCCGATCTGGTCCGCCACCGCGACGGCCTGGCGATAGCGCTCGAAGCGTTCCTGGGCCACGGTCCGCTCCCCCGCCAGGCGCTCCGCCTGGCGCGCCTTCTCCAGCAGCGAGCGGCGCTCCGTGAGAACGTGCTCGGCGGCGGCGCGCCGCTCGCGGGCCCCCGCCAGGGTGTCGCGATCGCGCTCGAGCTGAAGGAGCTGTCCTTCGCCCTGGGCGACGACGACCTCGGACCGGGCGACGGCCTCCTCGGCCACGCGCAGACGGCCCGGGTTGCGCTCGCCTCGGGCCTGGATCTCCCGGAGAGCCTTGTCGAGGTGCCGCTTCGCCGCGCTCGTGCCGCGATCCGCGCCGCTGATCGACGCCTGGAGCCGGTCGCGCAGCGCTCCCTCGTCGCGGGCGAGGTCGAAGACCTCGTGGTGGCGCACCGAGGCGGTGGACCGGAAGAACTTCTCGCCGGGGATCCCCGTGAGGTCCGCAAGCATCTCGTCGACACGGGCCGGGTCGGTCACCGTCTCCCCGTCGAGAACGAGCTTGACGGTTCCCTTGGCGCCCCGGAAGTCCTTCTCCAGCGTCCCGACACGTGTCCCTTCGGGATCCTCCTGGACGAACTCGAGGGCAACCCGGGGGCGTCCGTTGGCGGGGGATCCCCAGCTGCGCAGGGCGTCGATCTCGGCCCCTCCGGCCGTCACCTTGCGGAAGAGCGCGAGCTCGAGCGCCCGCTGGATCGTCGTCTTGCCCGCTTCGTTGGGCCCCCGGACCACCGTCAGCCCGGGCGCAAGCTCGAGGTCCAGGTCCCGGTGGGCCTTCAGGTCGCGCAGGCGAAGCCGGGTGATCCTCACAGGGTGACCTCGCGCCCATCGAGCAGCAGGCGGGCCAGGCGGAGCGCCTCCCGGGCCTCGAGAGCGTCCTCGTCGCGACCGGCCGCCTCGAGCTCGGCGATCTCCGATTCGAGATCCCGCACGAGTGCGCCGGCAATCGTGTCCGGCGGCGGCAGGGGGCCATCCGGGAGCGCCGCCGCGGAGGTGTCCCGGACGCGCACCCGGAAGAAGCGCGCCGCGACCTCGCGCTCGATCTCGTCCGTGGCCAGGTCCAGGTCGTCGGGCCGCACACCGATGATCCGCACGTCCAGCACGAGGTCGGGATCGGCGAGAGCGACAAGCCGCTCCACGAGCGCCGGCTGGCTGCCCACGGCGGCCGCGTCGGCCTCCAGGCGCTCGAACCGGGTCCGCCCCACCCGGCGCTCCTCGACCGCCACGTGGCGCCCGCCGCCTCGCTCCTCCAGGGTCACGAGGAGCACGTTCCCGGCCCGGTCCTGGTCGACGGCGACCGGCTCCGGCGCGCCGCAGTACGCCCAGACGGTGGCGCCGGCCTGACCGCGCTGGGTGGAGTGCCAGTGCCCCAGGGCGAGGTAGTCGAGGTGGGAGGCGGCCACCTCGACGCTCGTGAAGACGACTTCGTCGTGCTCGGTCTTCTCGGGAATGCTCAGCGACCCATGGATCATGCCGACGTGCCAGGTCGCCCGGTCGTCGGCGGCGACGTCGAACCCGGCCAGGGGGCTGTGCGGGGCCCGCTTCGTGGCGTAGACCCGGCCGTGCACGACCACGTCGAGCGTGCCGAGGAGCACGTCGGCGCGGTCCGGCGTGAGGACCACCAGGCGGTCCGTGTCGGGCGGGAGGCCGGCCAGCGCGGCCAGGTCGTAGGCCCGGTAGACGGACGCGCCGTCGTAGACGTCGTGGGTGCCGGGGATGATCACGGTGCGAATCGTCGCCTCGGCAAGGCGCTTGAGCTCCGCGGCCGCCCGCTCGACCGATCGGCGGGGCTGGGTATTGGAGTCGAAGAGGTCGCCCGCGACGAGGACGAGGTCCACCTTCTGCGCCAGCGCCAGGTCGACGGTGGCCCGGAACGCGGCGAACTGCCGCTCGCGCTGTGCGGCCGCCTGCTCGCCGAGGTCGGCGTGGCGGGCTCCGAGGTGGACATCGGCCGTGTGGAGCAGGCGGAGCATCGCGGCCATTGTGACAAATCGGGAGGCGGACGGCGAGGCTTCTTCGGAGACAAGCCGGCGGGCCCACCTGCGAGAGGCGCCCGGACGACCGCGGACGAGCCCGGTGGTATCCTGCTGCCACGCAACCGGTGCGCGCCCCGAGAGGCCCAGCTGCACGTCACCCGGGTCGCGCGGCACCAGGCTCATTCCGCCTCCCCGCCGTCCCGTCGCGACGGCGGCACCTTCCGGGACGGCCGCCGGCGGCGAGTGCACGGACCTGGAGGAGCAGCACCCTTGACCTACGCCGATCGCACCCTCACCTGCGTCGATTGCAGCCTGAGCTTCACGCACACCGCCGCGGACCAGGAGTACTACGCCGAGAAGAGCTTCACCTCGGACCCCAAGCGCTGCCCGAGCTGTCGGGCCAGCCGGCGCCAGTCCCGGGGCGACGGGTCGGACGTTCGCAGCATCGGTGGCCCCCGGGGCTACGAGCGGGGAGGCGATCCCGTCGACCGCGAGTACTACGTCGTGACCTGCTCGCGCTGCGGCAACAACGCCCAGGTGCCGTTCAAGCCGCGCCTGGACAAGCCCGTCTACTGCTCGGACTGCTTCCGCGCCGTCAAGGCCGGCTGACACCCTCGCGGGGCAGCATCCCGGGTTCACCGCTAAGACGGAAGCTCGCCCCGGCACGATGCCGCGCGTGGGTGCGACCCCGCCAGACCGTCACCCGGCCGCGACCCTGCACCCGCCAGGTGCCGTCACGCCCGATCGCCGCCGTGTCATCGTCGATCCCGAGGACTGCCATCCCGCGCGGTGAGGCGAGGGCGACGACCGCGGCGAGCGGCTCGGGGAACGCGTCGTAGTGCGGCAGCACGGCCGCGCCCTCCACGAATCCGAGTGCATCGCGCCAGCCAGTCGGGAACCGGAAGAAGCGGCGGCCTCTGAGGCGCGGCTGCCGGGCGGCGAGGACCATCGCCCCCGCTGAGCAGCCCACGAGGATCCCGCCCCGGTCGTGCACGGCGCGGAGGGCGGCCCCGGCTGGCGTCCATTGGAGCGCGTCGAGCAGGTGGTCCGGCTTCCCGCCCGACATGTAGACCAGGTCGGCCTCTCCGATCGCCTGGGAGCAGGCGGCGTCGAAGGCGTCCTCGCGCGTCCGGATCTCCACCCCCTCGACCTCCGCGCCGAGCGCGGAGAAGTGCGCCCGCCCTCGCTCGATCCAGCCCAGGAACGCCTCCTCGCCGTCGGGCCATGACGCGGTCGGGAGGATCGCGACGCGCGGGCGAGCCCGGCCGGCCGCGGCAAGCAGGTCGCCGTCGATCGCCTCCATGGCGGCGGAGAACTCGCCGGATCCGACGAGCACGATGGGCCCGCGCATGACCCGAGTCTAGTGCGGACGGCCGCCGAATGGGTGAGGGCGCGTTTGGGACTGTTCACGGGGCGCGCGGGTCGCTATTCTCGCCGGCACCGGGGGTACCGCCCCGCTGCGTGGCTGCCCGAGCGGCGGGCGCGCCTATCGTCGGCCGCCGCTGTTGAGGGAGGAATGATGGAATCGACCGGAGCGCCCGGAACCCCGCCGCCGGACGAGGCGCCCGTGCCGCAGGACGCAACCCCGCCGCCCCCGGCACCACCCGCCGCCCCGCCGCCACCGCCCGCGGCACCCGCTCCCCAACCGCAGGCCTCGTGGATGGCGGCCCTGACGTCGACGGCCCCCGTGGCCGGTCCGGCCGGCCTCGTGTACGCGGACCTGCCCAACCGGATCATCGCGTACATCATCGACATGATCGCGCTGGGGATCGTCCTACTGGTCATCAACAGCGTCATCCTGTCCAACGTCGGCCTCAACGTCGTCACGTTCGACCTCACCAACGGCTTCCAGTACAACTACCTGGCTGCTCTCGTCCAGGCGGCGGTCAGCGCGGCGTTCAGCGCCGGCTACTTCATCTACACGTGGACCGCGATGCGCGGAACGCTGGGGATGAAGGTCCTCGGGATGCAGATCGGCAACGCGAAGGACGGGTCCTCCCTGTCGATGGACCAGGCCATCCGGCGCTGGTTCGCCGTGGGCGGCTGGATCACCGTTGCCCAGGCGCTCAACCCGATCCCGCTCCTCGGCATCCTGATCGGCATCGCCGCGCTGGGCTACGTGATCTACCTGCTGTACACCACCGCTCAGAGCCCGACCAAGCAGGGGTTCCACGACATGTTCGTGGGCTCGATGGTCGTCAAGGTCGCGCGTTCACTCGGGTAGCCCCCCTCACGCCAAGAACAACCGACGCCCCGGCCACGCGGTCGGGGCGTCGTGGCGTCCTGGGTCAGCCGTCAGACCCCGGGGGTGACGCTGCTGGCCACCCGGTCGTGGACGTAGCCGGCGGTGAGGAGACGGACGGTCGTGCTCATGCGGGGCCTCTCTCGCGTGGGTGGTCGGGCAGCGGCGGCGGGGCGGGCGGGGCGTCGGCCGGCTCGAGCCGGAAGAAGACGCCGGTCGCCGCGACGTGTCGCCCGGCGAGCCGGTACATGGCGTTGCCGGGGAACGGGTGCTGGCGGAAGCTGGCCCGGACGGCGGCATCACGCTCGGGGCCCGGGCCCAGGAGGACCGGCCTCACCCGTGCCCGGGGGAGCCGGGCGCTCTCGATCGTCGCCGAAGGGGCGGCCCGAAGGTTGAGCGTCCAGGAAGTGTCGCCGCTCGGATGCCCCAGGTAGCGCCGCCCGCCCACGGTCAGCAGCCCGAGGGGCAACACCCGCTCGCGTCCCGACCGCCGGCCGACCACGCGGAGGACCACGAGATTGCCGAACCCGGGTGCCATCGCGAGCCGGTCCAGGGGCCCGCCGACGAGCCGGAGCAGGCGGTACCAGCCACGCCACCAGGCGCCCCAGGGGCCGGTGGCGCGGATTGGCTCGGCGAACGGGTCGAGGAGGAGGGTGGTCACGGGCGGCTCCGCGTTCTGGCCCGGACGTAGCCGGACCCGGCGAGGATAGCCGGGCGTCATGTTGCGGGCAGGTCCTCGCGTCTGTCGACGTCCCGGAGCGAGTCGCCCGCCGGGTCGAGCGCGCGCCACTGCTCCGGGCCCAGCGTGCCGGCGCGCAGCCGGCCGAACAGGCCGACGAGACTGCGCGTCCCGGCAGCGAGCGCGACTCCGGCAGCCGGTCCGGTTGTCGCGACCCGAAGGGCGACGGGCAGGGGCCGCAGCCGGCCGTCCTCCTCCAGGCCCACGACGTCGAGCGGCGGGCCGACTGCGTCGAGCGGCGGGCCGGTGACGTCGAGCGGCGGGCCGGCGACGTCGGGAGTGAGCCGGCGCAGGAGCGCGCGGAGCAGGGCCGGCCGCAGGGCCGGCTGGTCGCCTCCCACGAGAAGGGCGAGAGGATGAGAGGCGGCCGCGAGGCCGGCCGCGAGGCCGGCCAACGGACCCTGGCCGGCGACCGCGTCGCGCGCCACGACGACCGGAACCGGACCCTCGGGCGGCAGCGCCGGCGTGGGCACGTCGGGCCCGATCACGACCACGACCTCATCGACCACCCCGGCGACGGCGTCGATCGCCAGGTGCAGGAGCGGACGTCCGCCGACCTCCACCGCCAGCTTGTCGCCGCCGTAGCGGGTCGAACGGCCGCCGGCCAGAACGATGCCGGTGACACGCGGCGGGCTCACAGTGGCGGCAGGTCGGCGAGGGCGGCCACGGGAACGCCAAGGAGCTCCGCCGCCTCGAGCTGCCGCCGATCCGCGGTGATCAGCAGCGCGTGGTTTCGGGCAGCGCACACGGCGTAGGCCGCGTCGGGGACGCGCAGGCCCGTGCTCGCCGCGACATCGAACGCGTCCGCGGCGAGGGCCATCGGCGGGGTGTCGTCGAAGGTGACGGCCTCGAGGGCGAACAGCGCCTTCCGTGCCTGTTCGAGATCGATGCGCCCATCGCGTACGGCCCGATCGACGGCGCCGGCCACCTCGAGCAGGAAATGAGACGGCTCGACGGCCATCACCCTCCCGGTCTCGAGCGACGACCGCAGGACGAGCGCTCCGGCCCGGTTCGGTTCGTCGTCGAGGATCCACCGAACGGCCACGCTTGCGTCGATCGTCACGAACGGCATGGTCATGGGATCG
>JAZDPM010000220.1:0-6132 GCA_043797725.1 Chloroflexota bacterium | reverse complement strand
CGCGACAGACGGCGGAGGCCGTGGTCGCCGCGTTCCGCGAGGCCGGCCGCCCGGCGCCGGCGCTGCGACCTGAGGCGGGGCTCGCCGAGATTGCCCAGGGCGAGTGGGAGGGGCTCCTCCAGCGTGAGGTCGAGGAGCGCTACCCCGCCGAGCTCGCAGGCTGGCGGCGCGATCCAGTCGGCGTCCACGCGCCGGGTGGCGAGGCGCTCGCGGACGTGGATGCCCGCGTCCGCGCCGCCCTCGCCCGCGTGCTCGAGGAGCTCGCCGCGACGGCCCTGCCCGGTCCGGACGGCACTCCCTCGTACTACGACCCACCCGGCGGGCCGTGGGCGCTCCTGGTCGGCCACGACGGCGCGTTCAAGGTCGCCCTCCTGGCGCTCCTCGGCCTTCCGCTCGACCGTTTCTGGACCTTCACCCAGGCCACCACCGGCATCGCCGTCCTCGACATCCGCAACGGCCGGACGATCGTGCGCGCCTGGAACCGCACCGACCACCTTGCCCCGCTGGAGATCGAGGCTTCCGAGGCCACCCGCGCCGAGGAGGAAGCGGCCGACGAGCGGGCGCGCTCGGGCGCCCTGTAGGGGGCGGCCTAGCGACGCGGGCCCCGCCGGAAGACGAGGCGCAGGAGGGCGACGCGCAGCCGGCGCCGGGCCTCGCCGAGGGCCGCCAGGCGGTCCGGCGGCAGGCGGCGCCGGCCGTACGTCGTCTCGACCGTGGAGCGGGCGACGAGCTGGAGCTCCGGCCGCGCGGATGGGACTGCGTCCGACAGCGTCCCGAGGTACTCGTAGACCGTCTGCGTCGGACGGCGCGCGTGGCCGAGACGGCCGGCCATCCCGGCCACGCTCCGATAGACGGCTTCGGCCTGGGCCGGTCGCCCGAGGCGCCGCCGCAGCCAGACGGCGGCGAGGGCGAGCAGACCGATGGCCGCGGGAATGACCAGGACGATGACCGGCCCGATCCCGGGCGTGCGCGGCGGAGTGCTCCCACCGCTGGTGGGGCCGCCGGGCTCGTCGATCCCGCCCCGGGCGGTCGGGCGTGGCGTGGCCCCCGTGGGGCTGTTCGGGCCGGGCGTGGGGGTCGCGATCACCGGACCCGGGTCGATCGCCTGCGGCTGGCCGACGCCGGCGGTCGGGTCGAAGTCGACCCAACCGTAGCCCGGGAACCACGCCTCCACCCAGGCGTGGGCCTGCGATCGCCGGATCGTCTCCGCGCCGGTCACGTCGCGGTCGCCGGGCAGGTAGCCCTCGACGAGGCGGGCCGGGATGCCGCGCACGCGAAGCATCACGACCATCGTCGTGGCGAAGTGCTCGCAGTAGCCGCGCCGGGAGACCGCGAAGCAGTCGGCGACGCCGAGCTGCCCACAGTCGACGTCGAGGACGTCGGGGTCGTAGGTGAAATGGCCGGGATCGGCAAGGTACGATTCGATCGCGCGGGCCGTGTCGTAGGCATTGCCCGGACGGGCCGCCTCGAGGATCGTGATGAGGAGCGCCCGGACGTCCGCCCCGGCCGTTCGCGGCTGGAGGTCCATGTAGACCGCCCGGAGATCGGCCGGGTAGTCGGCCTCGGTCGCCCGCAGGCGGTTCTCGGTCAGGGCTCCCTCGACCCCGTCGGTGACGACCGGGACCCGCGCAGTCGCGGCGTACGGGCCCGCGCCGTCCACCCGGGCGCTCGCGAACCACACGTCGCTCCCCTGCTTCACGAGGGTGAGCCGGGTCGTCCGATCGACGGTCGCCGGGATGCCCGGGGAGAGCAGCACGCCGAGCGATCCCGCCGTGGCCCGCACGACGAACGAGACCTCGCGCGTCGCCACTGTCTCGGTCGGCAGGTCACCGGTGCCGGCGAGCAGGTCCCGGGCAGCGGGCACGTCCAGGTCGACTGTCTCGCTGCGGCTCCACTGGTTGCCCACGAGGCGGTCGTAGGCAACTGCCCGCCACTTGAGGCGCGGGGCATCGGGGTCGCTGGTGATCGAGAGGACTGGCGTGTCGTCCGAGGTCCAGACGCCCTCCACGGTGACGGTCGCGCCGAAGGTCGCCCCCCCGATGCTCGTCCCCGGTCCCCCGGACGGGAAGAAGCGGGCCAGCTCCGAGCCGAGGTCGATGAGTCGCTGGTCCAGGCCCCGCCACCAGCCCGCCAGAGGTGCCGAGGAGGCGAAGGTCGTCAGGACGAGGCTCCCCACGAGGGCGACGCTGACGAATGCGAGCCCGGCCCGCAGGGAGAGGCCCACGGCGTTCCCGACATCGGCGATCCGGTGGCGCGACCAGGTTCGCTCCTCGTCCGCGATATGGACCCGGACCAGGAAGAGGAGCGCGGCCAGGGCGAAGAGGACGAGGATCGCGAACTGGTCGAGGACCGTGATGGAGACGTTGACCATCAGGATCGTCCCCGGCAGCACGACGGCCGCGAGCGGCCGGCGATGGGCGTAGGCGGCGTATGCGGCGAACTGCCCGGCTGCCCAGGTGAGGCCGCCCAGGACCAGGAGGTAGTGGGCGATCTCGGTCGTGGTCGCCCGGCCGCGCAGGACGAGGTCCTCGTAGGCGTCCCAGACCCTTTCCGCCGTGACGCGGAACATGCCGGAGAGGTCCTCGCCGGGCGCCAGCGTGCTCCCGACTGCGAGCACCAGGAACCCCGTCGCCAGCAGCGCCCCGACGCCGTGGGCAACGAGGCGACCGCGCCCCAGCTTGGCGGCCCCGAGGCCCCACAGGACACCGAGGACGCCCGCCCAGGGGAGGAAGTCGGTGTTGGACTGATCGCCAAGGACCCAGCGCGCGTCGTCGATCGCCCAGCCAACGAGGGCACACATGAGGACGAGCAGCAGGACGCTGGTCCAGCCCTCGGCGGGAGTCGGCGCGAACCGCCGCTCGGCCGGCTGGGAGGCCGCGTAGCTCGCGCCGAGGTCGAACGGCGTGCGGGCCGTGGTCATCCGACAAGGACCTCGGCGAGCGGGACGCCCGGCGGCACGGCGTATGTCCGGATGTCGAACTCGGCGACCTGGTGGCGCATGTTCCGCGCGGCGACCTCCCGCTCGGCGAGCGCCGCGGCGACGACCGGCTCGCCGATCGTGCCGGCGGTCTCGGCAGCCCTGCGGGCGAAGACGGCGGGGTCCAGCCAGATCACCTGGCAGCCGATCCCCCGCGGCCGGAGCGTCGCCAACGGACGGACCCAGCCCGCCGCCGTCGAGGCCGTGATGACGATGGCCGACATGCCCCGCCGCAGGAGCGGCAAACCCGAAACCAGGGCCTCTACCAGCGGAGTGCTCCCGTCGCCGTCGACGGCGGCGAGCAGCTGCAGGATCTTCTGGCGCTGGCGCGGGCCGCGATCGGGCGGCAACACTGTCACGTGGCTCCCCGTCGTCGTCAGGGCGACGGCGCGGTTCTCCTCGATGGCCCGTTCGGCGATGGCCGCGGCCACCCGAACGCCGACCTCGACCGTGCCGTCGTCCCCGGCGCCAACCTGGGCGGCGCGCTGCAGGTCCACGATGATCCAGACGTCGGCAGTCTGCTCCAGGTCGAACTCCTTGACCCGGATCTCGCCGGTGCGGGCCGTCGACGGCCAGTGGATCCGGTTGAAGCCGTCGCCCGGCGCGTACGGTCGGACCGACGTCGCGAGCGGGGTCGTCTGCTGGGTCCGGACCGGTGTCGAGCGGCTGCCCTCCAGGCTCACGGCCTGGAGCCGCCAGCGAGGAATGGGCTCGAGGCGGGGGTAGACGACGAGGGTCAGGCCGTGACCGACGGAGGCGCTCGCCTCGAAGAAGCCGAAGGGATCGCCGGTCCGGATCTGGAGCGGGTCGACCCGGAAGTGGCCGCGTCGGCCGAGAGGCACCTTGGCAATCCACGAGCGTTCGCCGTGCGGGCCCAGCGAGATCGCGCGCCCCGGGAGCGGAACGGGCAGGGTGGAAGGGTTGTGGACCTCCAGCCAGAGCTTCGGGATCCGGCTCGCGCTGCGGAGGGTGTACGTGGCCCGGAGCACCTCGCCCACGTGCGCCTGCAGCTGGTTCACGGCGTACCCGGCCTCCAGGTCGGCCAGACCGAAGCGCGTGACCAGGTAGCTCCCGCCCAGCACGGCGAGACCGAGGTAGACCAGGAAGAAGAGGAACGGCGCCCCGGTGCTGAAGGCCGCCAGGACGAGCGCCGTCGCGACGATCAGGAACGGCAGGCGACGGAGAACGACCACGACCACCCCCTGTGCGTGGCGCAACCGGCGCGCCTAGCGCGCCCGGGGCTCCTCGGCCTCGATCCGGCGCGGGCCACCGGGCCGGGCCGGCGGGTCGACCGGGACGACCTCCAGCAGCTCGCGGATCACCGTGTCGGCGTCGACCTCGCGGATGGACGAGCTCGTCCTGATGATGAGGCGGTGCGCGAGCGCGGAGCCGGCCAGCGCCTTGACGTCGTCCGGGATCACGTAATCGCGGCCGAGGAGGGCCGCCCGGGCCTGACCAGAGCGGTAGAGGGCGATGCTGCCTCGCGGAGAGGCGCCCAGGTAGACGTCGGGGTGGGTCCGCGTCGCGTTCACCAGGCGGACGATGTACTCCGAGACGCTCGCGTCGACATGGATCTCCCGGACGGCCGTCTGCATCGCGCGCAGCTCCGTCACCGAGAGGACCTCGCCGAGGTCGTCCAGGGGGTGGATGCGCTTCTGCTCGTCGAGGATGACGATCTCCTCGGTCGGCGTCGGGTACCCCAGGCGCAGCCGGAGCATGAAACGGTCGAGCTGCGCCTCCGGCAGCGCGAACGTCCCCTCGTACTCGATCGGGTTCTGGGTCGCGATCACGAGGAACGGGTCGGGCATCGCATGGCTGATCCCGTCGATCGTCGCCTGGCGCTCCTCCATGCACTCCAGGAGCGCCGACTGGGTCTTCGGCGTGGCCCGGTTGATCTCGTCCGAGAGGACGACCTGGCTCATGATCGGGCCCGGCCGGAACTCGAACTCCTGGGTCTTCTGGTTGTAGATGGAGAGGCCCGTGACGTCGGACGGCAGCAGGTCAGGGGTGAACTGGATCCGCCGGAAGGTGCAGCCCAGGCTGCGCGCGATCGCCTTCGCCAGGACGGTCTTGCCGGTCCCCGGGACGTCCTCGATCAGGAGGTGACCGCGGCACATGAGCGCAACCAGCGCGAGCTGGACCTCGTGGTGCTTGCCCACGATCACGCGCTCGACGTTCGCGACGACCCGGTCGCCGGACTCCTGGACCTTCGTCATGGGGCTCCTCGCGGTGCGGCGCCGATGGAGGACCGGACGCTCCGCGGCGAGGCGCCCGCTCGGCGTGCACGGGTGCGGACTGGGGGTTCGGAGATAGTACGCTGGGCGGCCCGAATCGGTTCCGGGGGCGCCGGGCCGGAACGGCAGGCCGGGCCGGAACGGACGCGAAGTCCGATCCCGACCCAGGCCGTCATGGCAACGCCTCGAAGTACGCCTGGAGCATCTGGCCGGCCAGCGGCGCGGCCCGCTCAGCGCCGCGGCCGCCCTTCTCGACAACGACCGCGATGGCCACCGTCGGCGCATCGGCCGGCGCAAAGCCGATGAACCACGAGTTAGGCTCCCCCTGCCCGCCGATCTCGGCCGTCCCGGACTTGCCTGCGGTCAGGATCCCGGGGACCCGGGCGCCATCCGTGAAGAGCTGCCCGTGGGTCCCCTCCACCGCGCGGGTCATCGCCTCCACGAGGAGTGCGTTTGCCGACGGGTCGAGGATCCGCCCCATCGACCGCGGACCGACCGGCGTCCGGCGGCCCTCGCGGTCGACGAGCGCGGTCACGAGGCGGGGCTCCATCAGCTCCCCGCCGTTGGCGACGACCGCCGCCACCAGCGCCATCTGGAGCGGCGTGGTGAGCACCTCGCCCTGTCCGTACGCGGCGTTGGCCAGCTCCACGTCATCGAGGAAGCCCCCCGGGAGCGGTCCACCCCCGTTCGTCAGCTGCGACGGCGCGGTGGGGAGATCGAACGGCAGGGGCGCCCCGAACCCGAGGCGTCGAGCGAAGGCGTCGAGGTTCGCCCCCCCGGTCTGGAGCCCGGCGAGCGCGTACCAGATGTTGCAGGAGACCTCGGTGGCGCCGACGAGGTCGAGCGCGGTCGTACCGGTGAATGGATGGTGGCCGTCCCGGACCCGGTAGCCGGCGACGAGGAGGCCGCCCTCCTCGCTCT
>JAZDPM010000216.1:0-4330 GCA_043797725.1 Chloroflexota bacterium | reverse complement strand
CGAGCGAGCGGCCGGCGGGCGAGACGGCCACGGTGTTGGCGAGGCTGAACTGGCCGGCCTCGTCGACGAGGAGGACGTCGACGCTCCCCGCCAAGGCGGCCGAGGACCAGAGCCAGGCCGTGCCCCCGACGACGTGGAGGGTCCCGTTCGCGAGCGCCGCCGCGATGTCGCGCGCGTCGCCCAGCGCCTCGGCGTGGGCGCAAGTGGGCTCCTCGTTCTGGGCCGGCTTCTGGCCGATGACGATGGGCCCTCCGGCCGCGTTCTTGGCGCCCGTCTCCTTCGCCGCCGCGACGACGGCGTCGAGCACGTTGCCGATCACCTTGTGGCTGTTGGCCGTGACCCCCACGGTCTTCCCCGCGGCGACGAGGGCGAGGATCATGTGCGCCCCGGTGTAGGTCTTGCCGGTGCCGGGCGGCCCCTGGATCGCGAGGGTGCTCCGGTCGAGGGCCAGGGCGATTCGGACGGCGGCGTCGAGGGAGCTCTCGTCGGCGGCACGGAGCGGGGAGGCAGGCGCCCCCCCGGCGATGCGCGGGGGGCGCCGGAGGAGGAGCTCCCGCCCGGCCCGGTACGGGTCGGCGGCGCCGGCCGGCCCGGCGCGGTACGGGTCGGCTGCAGCGGGCACCTCGGCGGCGATGCCGGGTGGACCGGCAGCGATCCCTCTGTCCGCCACCCAGCGGCCGATCCGCAGAAGGGAGTCTTCGATGACGGTCGTCCGCACGAAGTCGTTGGGGATGAGCGACGCCGGCGTCCCGCGAGCCAGCTCCTTCTTCGTCCGGTAGACCGTGACGGTCCCGGCCAGCTCGTTCACCTCGGAGACCGTGCCGACGGACGCCTGGGTTCGCGGGTCGTCGACCTGGCGGCCCTCCTTCGCGCCGTTAACCTGGGGCGGGAAGCGGAACCTCTGGAGGCGGGCGCCGTTCCGGCTGGCCTGGCCGAGGTCGACGTCGAGCTCGACCATCCCGATCGGCTCGCGCTCGTCGACGAGGTCGGCGTCGGTCATGCCGCACAGCTCGTAGTAGCGCCACCAGAACGCCTTGTTCTCGCGGCGGTGCCAGCCCAGCAGCTGGGCCAGGAGCCAGGTCGCCCGCTGCTCGTCAGTCGTCGTGGAGGCCGCGAGGTCGACATCCCGGAGATCGCGGGTCAGCGCCGCCACCACCTCGGCGACCTCTGCCGCGCGCCCCTCGGGTTCGGGTGGCTCGGCGGCCTCGGGGTGGAGGGGCGGCCTTGGGATCTCCATCCCCAGCCGCTCCCCGAGGTCCAGGCGGCGGGCCTCCAGCCAGTCGCGGAGGCGCAGGGTGCTCACGACGTCGTCGCGGTTGTAGCCCTCGATCCCGTGCAGGATCTCGTCACCGACGAGCCCCTCGGCGTTGGCGCCGCGACCGAGCCAGGCCTCGAACTCGACGATGCTGCTCCCCGCGTCCTTCAGGGCCACCTCGCGGGTGAGGCCGTAGAGAGGCTCGAGGCGCTTGATGGAGTAGCTCTCGACGCTGGCCCGGATCCCTTGCCGCACGACCCGGAAGAGGTCGACGAGGACGCGGCCCCGGAGCAGGCGGTCCACTTCCTCCTCGCGCGTGGCGTGGCGCTGGGCAAGCCGGGCGAGGGCAGTCTTCTCGTAGGCCGCGTAGTGGTAGACGTGGAGGGTCGGGTGCGCCTCAAGCCTGGCGATCAGGAAGTCCATCAGGCGCTCGAAGGCGGCCTTCTCGGCGGCGAGCGTGACGTTGCCGTGGTCGTCGCGGCTCCAGAAAGCGTGGAACCGCGGGACCGCGGCGACGGTGCCGGGTTTGTCGGCCTCGCGCGAGCCGGCCCACCGCGGGTCGTCCTCCGTCGCCGAAGGATCCAGGACGCCGAACAGGTAGTCGATGCCATCGTCGAAGGCGAAGGGGTCTCCCTCGAGGTCGAGGAAGAGGTCGTGCGGCGAAGGCTCGGGCAGGACGAGGAAGCCCCGGTCCGGCACGAGCGTCCGCTCGCCGGCACCCGGCGCATCGGCGGCCGTGGCCTCAGCGTCGCCGGCCGCGGCCCCGGCGTCGACGAACACCGTCGGCGTCGCCCACTCCGGCTCCAGCAGCTCCCACAGGACTTCGCCGCGATCCTCGCCCTCGACCTGGATCCGCGCCTGCTCGCGGACGCGCGCGAGGGCCGGGTGACTGCTCCAGTCGAGCTTGGGAAGCCCCGCGAGGTCGAGCGCGGCCAGCCCCCGCCGCGTGGCGAGTCTCCCCGGCCGTTCGCCCGGCTCGCCGTCCTTGAGGCCGCGGCGCTGGCGGGAGCTGATGCCGGCCACGAGGCTCAGGTCGTCGTCGGCCCTCCGGCGGTCGCGGCAGTCGGCCCACCAGCGGCAGACGTCGCAGTGCTCCACGGGTTCCGGGTAGGTGTTTGCCGGCGGGTATGCGGGCAGGCCCGCGGCCCCGGCTTCCGTCCCGGCCAGGAAGTCGGCCTTGACCCGCCGGTAGTAGGCCATGTAGTCGTCGACGCGGAGGGTGACGGTCTCCCGGGCGCTTCCCCCCAGGGCGACGTGGAGGTGCTCCGGCCTCCGCTCCTGGATCCGCTCCAGCTGGTCGACGTACGAGCAGACCTGGAGGACCGCGCCGGCCTTCACGTGGCGCGCCAGCTTCGTGTCGGCGACCTCGTAGTGCCACGGTCCGAAGGCGCTCGGCGGTTCGACTGGCGCGTGATCGACGCGCAGGAGGAAGTCGGCGTGGCCCCGCCACGTCTCGTCGAAGAACGTGGCCTGGTACACGACGTCGGCCCCGTCTCGCATCGCCGCCTTTGTCAGGGCGGCCGCCGCGCGGAGGCCCGCGCGCGTGTTGGCGGCGGATCCGTCGCGGGGGATCTCGACGATCGTTCGCCCGGCGGCCCGGAGATCGTCGAGGTAGCGGCGCTCGTGCTCGTAGCCGCGCTCCTGGATGAGCTCGATCGTGGGATCGCTGCGGATCGGCTTCTTCACCAGGCCGGCCATTGCCGCTCGCTCCAGCTCGAAGCGGTGGCCGCAGGCGACGAAGCCCACGAGGTCCGTGGCCGAGTAGACAGGCGCGCCTTCCAGCAGCTGCATCGCCGCTCATCGTACGGGCCCGGCGTGCCGGGTTGTCTGGCACTGGTGCGTCGCCGCGTCACCCGTGTGCGGGGGCTCCAGGACCCCGCGCGAAGTGGGAGCACATGGATCGATGCCCGAGGCCGCATCGCGGGGGCATCAGGGCCACCCGCGAAACGGGCGTCCGGGCACGAAGGTCATCTGGGCCGGTAGCGTCAGAGCTGGTCGTCGTCGGGAGGATCGTTGGCACCGACTGCCGTGTCCCAGGCCGGTCCGTCGTTGATCCACTCGTGGGATCCGGGTGCGGCAAGGCCGAACACAGGCGCGGGCCGCCGGGTGGCGACTCCGGCCTCGAGTGCGACCAACAGTCTCGCGAATCGGCGCAGCGGTAGACCTGTTGCCTTCCCGTGCTCGATGCGCACCTGGGTCGTCTGGTCGATACCGGTCATGGCCTCGACCTCGCGTTGCGAGAGGGCGGCGTGCCGCCGTGCGCCGAGCACCTGGCGGCCAAGCGCCTCGAGGGCGGCGGCTGTCTCGTCATCGACCGGCTTGTCCCACATGGCAGCATTGAAGCAGGCGGCGCTTCACCGTCACTCAACGGCCACTTGTGTGCCGGATCGCAACTGGCGCCGTCCGTCTCCGCTCATGACGCCCGCGCGATCCCCCGCGATGCGCTCTTGATGCGGTCGCGGGCATCAAACCCGATGGGTCGCCAGTCCGCAGCCGGGCCCGCAGGGGGCCCGCAGGTGGCTGGCAGTCGGCGGGTACGCAAGACGGCAGGGCAGGGAGGCGCGACCTGACTGCGGGCGGGTCAGTCGGCGGATGCGACGCCGGCGGCGGGGACGGCCGGAGTACCGGCGGCGGCGAGGCGCGCGAGCAGGGTGGTCGCCCCCAGCTCCTCGAAGATGGCCCGCGCCTCGTCCGCTGCTGTCGCGGCCGACGGGTCCCCAGCGAGGAAGACCGCGTGCTCGAGCACGGCGAGGCCAAGCTGGAAGCGGATCCCTAGGTCACGTAGCCCCGCCTCGGCGGCCAGATAGCCCGCCCGGGCGTCGTCGGTGTGGCCCTCGAGCGCGGCCAGGCCGGCCCGGATCGTCGCGAAGCGGAGGTCGCTCGCCCGGCCCGCAGAGACGTCGCGCTCGCCGAGAGCTTCCCGAGCACCGGCGGCGTCGCGCAGCCACAGCGAGGCGCGGGCTGCGGGAATGACGTCGAACGGGTACATCTCGCGGCTGGCCAGGAGCTCCGCCGCGTGCCGCCGCATGCCGCGGTCATCGCCCGCCATGAAGCACACGTGGGTCCGCAGCTCGT
>JAZDPM010000200.1:0-7645 GCA_043797725.1 Chloroflexota bacterium | reverse complement strand
ACGCAGGAAGGCCTGGACGTGATCTTCAGGCTGACTGCGCTTGGGGTCTCCACGAACTGCACGGCTGCGTACACGGTGCCGCAGTTCATTGCCGCGGCGGATGCCGTTCAAGCGGGACTGTTGGTGGCACGCACCAATGGGGTGGACCTGACTGGCTGGCGCTCAGTGGTCACCTACATGAGTGCTCGCTGGGAGGGAGCTGCGGAGTTCGAACAACAGGCGGCCCAGCAGGGCCTGTCGCTCAGCCCGGAAGACCGACGATTGGCCGGCGTGGCGATCTTCAAGCAGGCCTACCGCATCTTTCGCCAACGGGCCTACCCAAGCAAGATGCTGATCTGCTCATTGCGGCTGGGCCCGGTCGTGGACGGCGCGACGCGCTGCTGGCACCTGGAAGAGACCGCCGGGGCGCGAGCGGTCTTCACCCTGCCGCCTCCCTTCCTGACCGAGCTGTTCACCAAGGCCGAGCACCTGACCTTTGAGCCGCGCATCCGGCGCGACCTCCCGGCGGACCTGATGGAGCGGCTCCAGAGGATTCCCTACTTCAACGCCGCCTATCAGCCGGATGGCCTGACTCCTCCCGAGTTCAACCGCCTGCCTCCTCTGCTCAGCACCTGGACGGAGTTCAAGGAGGCCAGGGACAAGATCGTCGCCTTCGCTGCCCAGGCGATGAGCGCGGAGCGTTCAGCCGACGGATGAGACGGGCTCGGCCCTGACCACACCCTCGTCGCAGGACATCGCGAGGCGCTCGCTCTCCCGCCGGGCCGCGTCGGACGCTCGCCGGAGTCGCGCACGGGCCGCCCGGCCGCCGGCCAGCGCCAGGGCCAGGACCAGGACGACGACGACCACCCCGGCGACGAGCAGGGCCTCCACCGTCAGCGGGGCCCCGCAGGCTCGTTGCCGCCGTGCGCCGACCGGAACGCCTCCGCGGACCCGGACGCGATGATCGTCTCTCCGTCCAGCCCGCCGTCGGGCGTCACGTGGAGCTCCTCCAGGCTGAACGAGAGCTCCCCGTGGGAGAACGCGGCGTCCAGGAAGTCGACGACCCGCGGTCGGGTCGCCAGCTCGGCAAGGCGGCGGCCCGCCATCGTGTGCGGCGACACGATGCGGTCGGCGCCCGCGAGCGCGAGCTTCTCTCGGCAGAGGGCGTGCCCGCCCGGCCGACCACCAGCAGCGAGCGGTTGAGGGCCCGGGCCGACAGGATCACGCAGACGTTCTGGGCGTAGTGGCCGCCCAGCGCCCCGACCGCCTCTGCCATCCGTCGCGTCCGGCTCCTTCCGCTGGTGGCCTCGATGATGAGGTATTCAGTGACGAGGCCCACCGTCCCGAAGATGAGGACCACGCCCGCCACCGAGATGATCATGGTCCAGACGCGGCCCGCCACGTCAAGCTCGTGGACTTCCTTGAACCCCACCGTGGTGACGCTGATGATCGTCATGTAGATGGCGTCGAGGAAGCTCCAGCCCTCGATGGCCATGTAGCCGGCCGTGCCGGCCGCCACGGCCGAGGCGACGATCGCGACCCACCTCCGGAGGCCAGGGGCGCCCAGGAGCGCCAGGAGCGCGTCCCGCACGCCCGCCTCGCCGACCGGTCTCGCCACGCCCGCTCCTTCACCCCGGCCCCGCCCGACCCGCGGAGTCCGGGCCAGCGTAGCGCGGTCAGCCTGCGCCGGGCGTCTCGTCGTCCGGGCTCCCGGTGTCCACCGCCCGGTCGAGGAGGAGGATGACGACTCCGAAGACCAGGAACGCACCCATGAACGCGTAGAGCTGCCCGCTCCCCGAGAGGACGAGTGACAGGGCCCCCAGGCCGGCACAGATCGAGTAGATGAGCAGGACCGTCTGGGTGTGGGTGAGCCCCAGGTCCAGCAGCCGATGGTGGATGTGGCCGCGGTCCGCCGAGAAGGGGGACCGCCCCCGCGAGAGTCGCCGCACGATGATGTAGAAGGTGTCGATGATCGGCACGCCCAGCACGAGGAGCGCCACGGCCACCTTGGCGCTGCCCATGATCGAGAGGAGGGCCAGGGTGTAGCCCAGGAACATGACGCCGCTCGTGCCGATGAAGATCGAGGCGGGGTGGAAGTTCCAGCGGAGGAACCCCAGGAGGGCCCCCGCGAGGGTCACGCAGAGCAGCGCCACGACCGGCTCCGTGGGCACCCCCGTCACGCTGATGATCCCGAGGGTGACGACGGCGATGAGGCCCACCCCCGACGAGAGGCCGTCGAGCCCGTCGATGAAGTTGATGCTGTTGATCATCCCGCCCGTCCAGACGACCACGAAGACGGCGCCGAAGACGCCGTCCAGGCGGATGGCGCCGGGGCCGAACGGGTTGGCGACGAACGCGACCGTGATCCCCAGCGTCACCGGGATCAGGGCGACGAGAATCTGGCCGCCGAGCTGCCACCGGGCCCGGAGGTTGAACCGGTCGTCGAGCAGGCCGACCAGGACCGCTGCGGCGCCCCCCAGCAGGAGGGCGGCGATCTCCGCTCCGGTCAGGGCGTAGAACGGGCGCCAGAGGCCGACGATCGCGTCGACGGCGAAGAGCCCGGCCACCACGACGAGGAAGGCGACGGCCACCGCCACGCCCCCGCCCCGCGGCACGGGCGTCATGTTGACCCGGCGCTCGGCGGGGTGGTCGATGGCGTCCACGTGCTGCGCCAGGCGGCGCACGGCCGGCGTCAGGACGAAGGAGAGCACGGCGGCCACGATGAAGGCGGCCGTGGCCGGAACGAGGAGGCCCAGATCGGTCACCGGGTCGTCCCCCGCCGGGCGGCCGTCACGCGCCTGGCAGGCCCGGAACCGGGAAGCGGGCGCAGATGTCACGCACCTCGGCCCTGATCCGGGCGTGCTCGGCCGGCTCATCGCGCGCCAGGAGTGCCTCGACGAGCAGGCGGCCGACCTCCCGCATCTCGGCAGGCCCGAAGCCGCGGGTCGTCGTCGCCGGCGTCCCGACCCGGATCCCCGACGTGACGTTGGGGGGCGCGGGATCGAAGGGGATGGTGTTCTTGTTCACGGTGATCCCGACGTCGTCGAGGAGGCGCTCGGCGTCGCGACCGGTCGTCCCGAAGGGCCGGACGTCGATCGAGAAGACATGGTTGTCCGTGCCCCCGGCGATGATCCGCCCGCCGCGCTGCGCCACCTCGGCGGCCAGCGCCCGCGCGTTCTCAACCGTCCGCCGCTGGTCGTCGCGGAACTCGTCGGTGGCGGCGAGCCGGAGGGCCACCGCTTTCGCTGCGATCACGTGCATCAGCGGACCGCCCTGGATCCCCGGGAAGACGGCCCGATCGACGGCAGTGGCCAGGTCGGGCGAGGCGAAGATGAGCCCTCCCCTCGGCCCGCGCAGCGTCTTGTGGGTCGTCGTGGTGACGAGGTCCGCGTGGGGGAACGGCGATGGGTGGACACCGGCCGCGACCAGCCCCGCGATGTGGGCCATGTCCACGAGAAGACGCGCGCCCACGGCGTGGGCGATCGCGGCGAGGCGCTCGAAGTCGAGGACTCGCGAGTACATGCTGGCGCCGGCGATCAGGAGCTTCGGGCGAACCTCCGCCGCCTGGAGCTGCAGGACGTCGTAGTCGATCCGCTCCGTCTCGGGGTCGACGCCGTATTGGTGGGCCTCGAACCACTTTCCGCTCATGCTCACGGGGTGCCCGTGGGTCAGGTGGCCGCCGTGGTCCAGGCGCATGCCCAGGATCCGGTCGCCCGGCGCCAGCACGGCGAAGAAGGCGGCCTGGTTCGCCTGGGCCCCGGAGTGCGGCTGCACGTTCACGTGGGCGGCGCCCGGGAAGAGCGCGAGGGCCCGTTCCTGGGCGAGCCGCTCGACCACGTCGACCCACTCGCAGCCGCCGTAGTAGCGGCGCCCCGGCAGGCCCTCGGCGTACTTGTTCGTGAGCCAGGAGCCCTGCGCTTCCATGACCGCGGCGAACGTGTAGTTCTCGCTGGCGACCAGCTCGACCTTCCAGCGCTGGCGGTCGGCCTCGCCGCGCATGGCTGCCCAAGTCTCCGGGTCGACCTCGGCGATCGACGCCCAGGCGGAGTGCAGCGCGCCGGTCCTGCTCACTCGCGACTCCTTCGGCCGGCCGGCTTGCTCCCGTCCGGCCGCGCCCATTCTGGCCCATGCGGCCGCGCCCCGTCCCGCGGCAGCCGGCGCCCGACGCCCGCCTGCGGCGCGGCGTCGCCGGTCAGGCCCTTCGCCCGCCGAGAACCAGGTCCTCGATGACCTGCGCCGCCCCCTCCTCGGAAAGCGGTGGCGCCACCATCCGGGCCGCGGCGAGAACCGCGGCCGGCGCGCCGGCCATCGCGACACCCATCCCCACCTCCGCGATCATCTCGACGTCGTTGCGCTGGTCGCCGATCGCGAGCACGTCGCGCAGGTCCACCCCAAGGCGCCGGGCCAGGAACCGGACGGCGCGACCCTTGTTGACGCCGGGCGCCAGGAACTCGAGGAACATCGGGTGGCTGACCGTCGCGTCGGCGCGGCCGGCGAAGTCGGCCCGGGCACGCTCGAAGACCTGGTCGGCGAGTGACGGCGGGCCGACCGCGATGACCTTCGTGACCGGCCCGCGGACCCACGCGTCGAGGTCGGGCACGAGAAGGACCCGCCCGAGGTTCCACCGCGAGTAGTCCTCGGCGCGCTCGTCGCCGGCCGGGATCACCATCCGCTCGAGGTGGTTCAGGTGCGGTGTCAGGCCCACCGCGCGGCACCAGGCCAGCGCGTCCCGGGCCACGTCGGCCGGCAGCGGGCGGTGCAGGAGGAGGCGGCCCAGGCGCACGCTCCCCGGCGCGGGCATCTCCCGCACCAGCGCGCCCTGGAGGCCGACCAGCGGAGCGCGCAGCCCGAGCTCCCGCGCATAGGGCAGGGTGGAGCTGGTCATGCGGCCGGTGACGAGCGCGACGTGGACGCCGCGCGCGACGACGGCCCGGACCGTGGCCACGGTCCGCGGCGGGAGGCGCAGGTCGTCGCCGATCAGCGTTCCGTCGAGGTCGAGGGCAACGAGGCGGATCCGGCGGCCGCTCACGCCGGTGGAGCCGGGACGGCGGCCGGGGTGCGCGGCGCACCCAGCACGGCGACGCGAGGCCGACCCGCGAGGTCGGGCTCGATGCGCACCTCCCAGCCGGGCAGTCGCTCCGCGACGGCGGTGCGGACCGCCGGGCCCTGCTCGTCGCCGATCTCGAGGAGCGCGACACCGTCCCCCGCCACCCGCTCCGGCAGGACCGCGAGCAGGCGCCGGATCGTGTCGAGCCCGTCCGGACCTCCGTCGAGAGCCGCCCGCGGCTCGAAGGAAGCGGCGACCGGGAGCTCGGGCACGACGGCGGACGGGATGTAGGGCAGGTTGGCGCAGACGACGTCGAAGCGGTCGGCCACCACCAGGAGGCCCGCCGGCCGGCCCGGGGTCGGCAGCAGGTCGGCCGACACGACGCCCACCCGGTCCCCCACCCCCTGGGCGACCGCGTTCTCGCGGGCAAGGTCGGCTGCCTCGTCCGACACGTCGGAGGCGACGATCTCCACCTCACCGAGCATCCCGCGGCGGCGGAGCGCCACCGCCAGGGCGACGGCGATCGCGCCGCTCCCGGTTCCGACGTCGGCAACGACGAGGGGCGGAGTGCCCGGCGGCCGCGGGGCGCGAGAGAGACGGTCGCCGATCGCGCCGAGGGCCAGGTCCACGAGCACCTCGGTCTCGGGCCGCGGGATCAGGGCGCGGGCGTCCACGGTGAAGGCCACGCCGTGGAACTCCTTGATGCCGCGAATGTAGGCCACCGGCTCGCCGGCCGCCCGGCGGGCGACGCCGTCGAGGAGACGCACGGCCGCCTCCGGGCCGACGGCCCACTCGGGGCGGGCGAGGACGGTCGTCCGCTCGATGCCGAGGGCATGGGCCATGAGCAGCTCGGCGTCCAGGCGGGGGCTCTCCGAGCCGCTCGCGCGCAGGCGGTCGAGGGCGGCCGCGAGATGCTCGCCGATCGTCGCCATCGCGGGATCCCGCGGGCCCGGGCGCCAGCCCGCGCCTACGCGGAGCCGTCCTCCCCGGTCAGGCTCCGCAGCTTCTCGGCCTGGTCGGTCTCGGCCAGGGCGTCGATGAGCCGGTCGAGGTTGCCGTCGAGGACGCCGGGGAGGTTCGAGAGGTCCATCCCGATCCGGTGGTCCGTCACCCGGTCCTGGGGGAAGTTGTAGGTCCGGATCTTGTCCGATCGGTCGCCGGATCCGAGAAGCGAGCGGCGCACCGCGGAGTCCGCGTCGCGCTGCTTCGAGCGCTCGGCATCGAAGAGGCGCGCCCGGAGGATCGCCATCGCCTTCGCCTTGTTCTTGTGCTGGCTCCGCTCGTCCTGGATCTCCACCACCAGGCCGCTGGGCAGGTGGGTGATGCGGACCGCGGAGTCCGTCGTGTTGACGCCCTGTCCGCCGGGACCGGACGACCGCTTGACCTCGATCCGGAGATCCTTCTCCTCGTCGATGGTGAGGTCCGTCTCCTCCGCCTCCGGCAGGGCGACGATGGTGGCCGTCGAAGTGTGGATCCGGCCCGACGACTCCGTGGCGGGGATGCGCTGGACGCGGTGGGTCCCGCTCTCGTACTTGAGGCGGCTGTAGGCGCCGTCGCCCGAGATCTCGACGACCGCCTCCTTGACCCCGCCGATGCCGGTCTCGTTGAGGGTCATGACCTCGGCCCGGAACCGGTGGCGCTCGGCCCAGCGGAGGTACATCCGGAGGAGGTCGCCCGCGAAGAGGGCCGCCTCCTCGCCGCCCGTCCCGGCGCGGACCTCGAGGATCACGTTCCTGGCGTCACTCGGGTCCCGCGGCAGGAGGAGGACCTTGAGCTCGTCGAGGGCCGCCGATTCGGCAGCCTCCAGGCGCCCGGCCTCCTCGTGGGCCATCGCCCGGAGCTCCTCATCGCCCTCCGCGTCGCGCATCTCGAGCGCCCCGGCCAGCTCGGCGCGGATCACCTCCAGGCGGCGGAACGTGTCGACTACGGGCTCCAGGCGGGCCATCTCCTTCCCCAGGCGGCGGAGCGCGTCGGGGTCGGACATGCTCTCGGGCCGGGCCAGCTCCGCCTGCAGCGTCTCGTACTGGGCGACCACGGCGCGCAGCTTCTGGTCGAGCGAGTCCACGACGGTCAGGTCTCGGCGGCGGGCGCCGGCGGTGCTCCCGCGAGGAGGAGCGGCGACCGCGCGATGGTGCCGCTCCCCTCCGGGAGCGTCTCGCCGTCGGCCGTCAGCGCCTGCTCCATGCTGACGATCGCGACCTCGATCATCTCGTCGGTCGGCTGCTTGGTCGTGATCTTCTGGACCAGGATGCCCGGCTCGAAGAGGACCCGGACCAGGGCGTTGCCGCGGTGGCGGGCGCCGAAGCGGAGAATCTCGTAGCTGACCGCCGCGATGACGGGAATCAGGATGAGCCGGCTCGCGACCATCAGGAGGAGCTCCAGGCGACCCACGATGGAGAAGGTGATGATCGAGACGAGGATGACCACCACGAGGAACTCCGTGCCGCAGCGCGGGTGGGCCGTGGGGTACTTCCGGATGGCCTCCACCGTGAGAGGATCGCCGGCCTCCAGGGCGTGGATCGTCATGTGCTCGGCGCCGTGGTACTGGAAGGTCCGCCGCACGTCGGAGGTCCGCCCGATCACGATCAGGTAGGCGAGGAAGATCGCGACCTGGACGAC
>JAZDPM010000183.1:0-12703 GCA_043797725.1 Chloroflexota bacterium | reverse complement strand
GCCGCCGCGCCCCCCGCCGCCGCGCCGCCCGTACCCCCGGACCAGCCGATAGCGCGCCGCCCGGAGGCGCTGAAGCCCGGCCCGGAGCGGCCGCGCCCCGTGCCCCGCCCGGCGCAGGAAGCCACCCCGGCCCCCAACCCGGGCGATCTCGTGTGCGGCAACTGCGGCATGGGCAACGATCCGGCGCGCAGATTCTGCCGCCGCTGCGGCCAGAGCCTTGCGATGGCCACCGTCGCCCCGACCCCCAGGGTTCCCTGGTATCGCCGGATCTTCGGTGCCGGCAAGCCCAGGGCCAAGGTGGCGGCAGGCGAGCGGCCGAAGAGCATGCGGACGGACGGCAAGACCGGCGGCGGGATCAAGGTCGGGCGGCTCCTCTCGGCCGGGATCCAGGTCATCATGCTCGCGGGCATCGTCGGCCTGGTCGCCGGCTACGCGCTCGTTCCTAGCTGGCGCGACGCGGTGAACGGGTTCGTCAACTCGGTCAAGGAGGTGATCGTCCCGTCGGCGGACCAGGTCTACACCTCGGGCCCGACGAGCGGCCCCGGGACCAAGGAGCACCCGGCCCGCCTCGCCTTCGATCGCACCCTGGGTTTCTGGGCTGCGCCGTTCGCCGACGGGTCTCCGCCAACCATCGAGGGCTCGTTCACGCCCCCTGCCACCGTGGCCAAGATCCTGGTCTCGGCCGGGGCGGCCGGGGACCAGTACAAGGCGTTCGCCCGGCCCCGCGACGTGACCCTCGAGTTTCTCGACGAGGCCGGCACGGTCATCGCCTCGAAGAGCTACGAGCTGAAGGACCAGGCCGAGCCCCAGTCGTTCGACGTCGGGGCCAGGGGCGCCTCGCGTGTCCGCCTCACGGTTCGGTCTGTCTTTCCGGCCGAGATGCCGAAGGCGCCGGTCGCCGTATCCGAGGTCGAGTTCTTCGGCTCCCAGGCAGGGTCTTCGCCGACCCCGGCGCCTTGATCCGTCAGGCGTCTTCGCCGGCCGTCACCCCGAGCTCGGCGAGCATCCGCGCGTAGCCCGACCGCGCGCTCGTGGCGGCCGCCTGGTCGCCCGCGCGCTCGCGTGCCTCGACCAGGATTCGCCACAGCGGGTCGTGGTGCGGATCGAGGGCGAGGCCGCCCGCGCAGGCCTCCGCGGCCCCCGTCGGATCGCCGTCGAGCAGCAGCTCGGCGAGCGCGCGCGCCGCCTCCACGGCCTCGGCGCGCGCCCGCTCGCGGCGGCCAGCCGCCCACTCCGCCGGTCCGTCCTCGGGCAGGAGGTCCCCGCCGTACGCGGCGAACGCGACCCGCAGGGCCTCGATCGCGACCCGGGTTGCCCCGCGAGCCCGGATCGTCCGGGCCTCGGTGACCGCCCGCTCGAACTCGGCGAGGTCGATCCGGGCGCCGTCGGGCAGGGCGAGTCGATAGGCCTCTCCGTCGCGCACCAGCAGATCACAGGCCCCCCGCCCGGCGCGCGGCGCCAGCTCGCGCCGCAGCGCCGAAAGGGCGACGTGCAGGTTCTTCGCGCCGGTCTCCGGGTCGGCCTCCGGCCAGAACGTCTCCTGCAGGACCTCGCGGTGAACGGGACCCCCCGCGTTGAGGGCGAGGAAGCGCAGCACCGCACGGGGGCGGGGCTTCAGCCGGCCGAGGTCCACAGGGCGGCCCTCGATGGTCATCGCGAACGAGCCGAAGAGACGGATCTCGACCGGCCTCGCTGCGACCTGACCCGTCGCCGCGGGCCCTGCGCCGGGGTCGGGCCGAAGGGAGACGGATCGGCCGCCCGCCGGCAGTGCGACGCCGGCCTCGGCGAGGATGCCGTCGGCGGCCGTCCCGAGCTCGCCGTCTGCGACCGGGTCCAGCTCCGCGAGGGCGCGCTGGGCAACGGCCGCCACGACCACGATGCCCGTGGAGCGGGCGACCGCCTCGGCGCCCAGTGCCGCCTCCCGGGCGTCGGGGGCGCCGGCCCGGGCGAGCGCAAGCGCCGCCAGCCCGCGGGCCCAGGCTTCCAGGCTCCCTGCCCCGAGGGCTCGGAAGCGGGCAGCAGCCGTCTCGAGCGGCTCCACCGCCGCCTCCGGCTCGTGCATCGCCGCCCAGCCTTCGGCGAGCGCCGCCAGGCCCTCGCCCCAACGATCCTCCTCGCGGGCCGCAGCGTTGCGGACGGCCGTGGCATCCGAGCGGGCGTATT
The DNA here is from genome assembly GCA_043797725.1 of Chloroflexota bacterium. GTDB lineage: Bacteria > Chloroflexota > Limnocylindria > Limnocylindrales > CSP1-4 > CTSoil-043. The sequence continues at coordinate 10,540 of JAZDPM010000183.1, read as the reverse complement.
CCGCGCCCGCCGGCGCGCCCGCCATCGAGAGTGCCGCCCGCCCGACGCGCGCAAGCCAGCCGAGGCCCGCCCGCTCGACCGCTGCGACGGCCTGCTCGGTCTCGACGACGGCCCGCGGATCGCCGGCCAGGAGCCCCGCGACGGCTGCCCCGAGGACGGCCGACGACCCGATCACCGGGCCGCAGGATTCCTCGTCCGCGGCACGACGGAGCATCCGGCGGGCGTCGGCGACCCGCCCGCCGATCAGGGCGCCGAGGCCGGCCGCAACGAGCCGGCTCGCCTCGTCCTCCCCGGTCGGACGCCGGATCAGGGGGTCGTGGGCGATCGCCGACCGGAGGGCGCCACTCCAGTCCGCGGTCGGCGCGGGTCGCGGATCCAGCCATGCGGCGAGCGCCAGGCGCTCCCTGTGACAGGCCGCCCCGGCCTCGCCGGAGCCGAAGAGCGCCTCGGCCCGGCCGTACGCGTCGACAGCCTGGGCCCATCGACCCTCGGCCCGCTGGCGCCGCGCAGTGGCGAGGGTGAGCCACGGGTCCTGGACCAGGAGTGACGGGGGCAGCGTGTCCATCCAGGCGCCCTGGCCCGCGGCAAGGCGCTCCCCGTGTCTGTCCAGCAGCCGATCGACGGCGGCCCAGTCCTCGCCCCGGGCGTAGGCCGCGACGGCCTCCGCGATCGCCCCATCGCCCTCGAGCAGCTCGCCGCCCCGCCGGGCGCGCGCGCGCGCTGCAGACTCGCCGACCGTTTCGACGAGCATCCCCTCCAGGTGGCTGCGCAGCACCTCGTGGTAGCGGTAGGTGCCCTCGTCGTCGACGGCCACCGTGAAGACGCTGCGCCGCTCCAGCTCCTCGAGGAGGGCCCGGCTGCCGTGGCGCTCGAGGAGGCGGTCGCAGAGGCCCCCGGTGAGGCGCCGGAGGACGCAGGTCCCGACGAGGAACTCCCGCAACTCGTCGGGAAGCTCCGCCACGACGTTGCGGGCGAGGTACTCGCGCATCAGCCGCGAGCTCGGGCCCAGGCCGACGAGGAGTCGCTGCCGCTCCGCCGCTGCCTTGCCGCGCGTGGCGAGGTGGAAGAGCTGGAGCCCTGCCGCCCAGCCCTCCGTCCGGCGCGCGAGGCGGGCGAGCTCGTCGGGGCGCAGGGCGTCGTCGTAGAAGTCGCGGAAGAGCCGCTCCACCTCCCACGGCCGGAAGCGGAGATCGTCGCCGGAGAGCTCCATGATCTCGCCCGCAACGCGCCGGCGTGACAGGTTGAACGAGGGGGCCACGCGGGTGCCGGCGACGACCGCGAGCGCCGGCGGGGCGTAGTCGAGGAATCTCTCGAGCGCGGCTTCGGCGGGAGTGCCAGTCAGGGCGTGGAGGTCGTCGATCACGAGGAGCAGGCGAGCCTCGGGGCGCGCGTCGAGGGCAGCGGCGGCCTCCTCCATGGTTTGCCAGGCAGGTTCGAGGTTCGGCACGACCGCGGCGAACGCGGCGGCGAGGTGGGCCGCGAGGCTCCGTTCGGATCCGTCGACGCTTTCGGCGCGGTACCAGGCGGCCGGAGCGCCGGCGTGGCCGGCCCTGGCCGCGGGGAGGGTGGTCTTGCCCGAGCCCGCGGGGGCGACGACGAGGGTCAGGCGGTGCTGCCAGAGTCGCGGAACCAGCTGGTCCAGGCGCTCGCGGGCGAGCCAGCGGACGCGTGGCGCGCGCACCTTGGCGGGGACGATTCCCGCCACGGGACCGACCGCCGTCGGCCCCCCCGTCCGGCGCACGTCTGCCGGCTGTCTGCGCATCTGCCGCTACGGACCCCTTCCGCAGGGCCGGGTTGCCCGTTGCCCCGGCGAACCCGCATTCTGGCCCCTCTGGGCACAGGGGTCCAGCGGTATCTCGATGAACAGGTCTATGGGACGCGAGGGTCAGCCCGGGTGCGAGCGGAGGCCGCGCAGGCGATCCGGCAGAGCCTCGGGGTGGGCGCCCTGGGACGCGGCGCCGGGGACGGGCATGGGCCGGCCGGAGAGTCGATCGGCGGAGCATCAGGACACCTTCACGACGCCATGGTGGCGGAGCGGACCCGCGCGCTCGACGGACCTTCGATCGGCTCGCCGCGCCGAAGGTCACCGGAACCGGCCGCGACGCGGTACCGTCTGGAAGCCATGAACCACCGTCGCCGCCGCCCGGGGCTCCACGGCCCGCTCGCTGCACTGCTCGTTGCCGTCGTGGTCGCGGGATGCGGCGCGGTGGCGAGCTCCCCGTCGGTGACTCCGTCGGCGACGCTGGCCGGCCCGCCAGGCGCGCCGCCCCTCGCGGAGGCGGACGCGGTCGCGCTGGTGCTCGCGCAGGATCCCCGCTTCGCCGGAGTCGGGCCCCCGGATCCGGACCTCATGGGCCAGTCCGCCTGGTACGAGGTGACGCCGGCCCTGGTCGGCTGGCGCGTCACGGTGACGATCGGCTGGGGCGACTGCCAGGCCGGCTGCATCGACCGCCACGCCTGGGTCTACGACGTCGACCCGTCCGGATCGGTGACCCTGGTCGAGGAGCGGGGCGACCCGCTCGAGGGCGGGTCGGGTGCGGGGTCGGGCTCGGGCGAATCCGGCGGCGGGGGCGAGGCCAGCTGGCCCGTGGTCATCCCCGCGGAGGGCGGGCCGTGGATCGCCGGGCGGGCGGTCGCCGGGCCGGTCTGTCCGGTGGAGCAGGTCCCCCCGGATCCTGCCTGTGCCGACCGGCCCGTCGCGGGCGCGGTGATCGTCATCCGGGGCGCGGACGGCGCCGAGGTCGCACGAACGACGACCGCCGCCGACGGCACCTTCCTCGTCGGCGTTCCCGGCGGCGGCAGCTGGACGATCGAGCCGCAGGCTGTCGAGGGGCTGCTGGGCACCGCGCCGGCCGTCGTGGTCCGGGTTCCCGACGCGCCGTCGTCCTGGGTTGCGGCGGACGTCGTCTACGACACCGGCATCAGGTAGACGGCTCCGGCGCTCGCGATGAGGCAGCTCGACTAGACTCGACGGTGTGACCCTCGTCTCCATCCAGGCGCTCTCCTTTCGCTACCCCGGCGGCGGGGGCGGCGTCCTTGCGCTCGACGACCTGACCGTGGAGATCGAGCCCGGCATCGTGGGCCTGGTGGGGGCGAACGGGGCCGGCAAGAGCACGCTCCTCCGGATCCTGCTGGGGCTCCTCGCGCCGAGTGCGGGATCGGCGGCCGTCTTCGGCCTCGACGTGCGGCGCGACGGCCCGCGGATTCGCGAGCAGGTCGGCTACCTGCCGGAGCACGACGTCCTCCCGCCCGACGTATCCGCCACGGACCTGGTCACGCACCTCGCCGAGATGTCGGGCCTGCCCCGCACGGCGGCGCGCGAACGGGCCGCGGAGGTCCTCCGCCACGTCGGCCTCTTCGAGGAGCGCTACCGCGCCATCGGCGGCTACTCCACGGGCATGAAGCAGCGCGTGAAGCTTGCCCAGGCGCTGGTTCACGACCCGCGGCTCCTCCTGCTCGACGAGCCCACCAACGGCCTCGACCCGGCCGGCCGCGACGAGATGCTGGACCTGGTCCGGCGAACCGGCACCGAGTTCGGCATGGCCGTCATCGTGAGCTCGCACCTGCTCGGCGAGATCGAGCGGGTGTGCGACCACGTCGTCGCCATCGACGCCGGCCGCCTGCTCCGGGACGCCCCGCTGGCGAGCTTCACCGCGCGGACCGGGACGCTGGTCGTCGAGCTGGACGAGGGGGCCGACGGCGTCGCCGCCGACCTCGTCGCCGCGGGGGTGGACGCCCGGGCCGACGGCCCGCGGCGCGTCCTGGTGGTCGTCGTCGACGAGCGCCCGTTCGACCTCATCCGCGACGCCGTTGCGGTGCGCGGGCTCGCCCTCACCCGGCTGGAGCCGGCGCGCCACCGGGTCGAGGATCTCTTCCGCGACGCAACGGAGGGAGGCGCCCGTGGCGACGCCGCCTGACGTCCTGTCCGGCTCCGCCACGGGGAGCATCTACGACCTCGGCTACCGTCGCTACGACGGGCCCCGGCTGGGCCGCCGCCACGCGGTCCGGGCGCTCTTCGTCCACGGCCTCCGGGCCGCATTCGGGCTCGGGCGGAGCGGCCGCGCCAAGATCGCCCCGCTGGCCCTCGGCGGCCTGATCTCGCTGCCGGCCGTGGTGAGCGTCGCGTTCGGCACCCTCGCGGGGGGCGCCGGCGCGGAGTTCAACCCGATCACGCTGGAGGGCTACCTTCCGTTTGCCCAGACGCTGCTCGTCTTCTTCGTGGCCGCCCAGGCGCCCGAGCTCCTCGTCCGCGACCAGCGTCACCGCGTGCTGACGCTCTACTTCAGCCGGGCCCTCGAGCGGGCGGACTACGTGCTTGCCAAGTACCTCGCCCTGCTGGCGGCGGTCGCCCTCGTGTTCGCCCTGCCGCAGGTCATCCTGCTCCTCGGCATGCTGTTCGCGACGCCGAGCCTGACCGATGGGCTGGCCCGCGTGGTGCCCGTCCTCTGGCCGGTGGTCGGTCGGACCATCGCGCTCGCCGCGCTCCTCGCCGGCGTCGGGCTGGCGGCCAGCGCCTTCACCGTTCGCCGTCCATTCGCCGCCGGCACGATCATCGCGGCCTTCCTGGTCCTCAGCGGGGTCGTCACGGTACTCGTCAACCGGGTCGGGCTCGACGGCCCGCTCGCCCTCGTGGCGCTTGCCGACCCCTTCGCGCTGATGGACGGGGTCTCCGCCCTGCTCTTCGACGTGGAGCCGAACGTGCCGGCCATCCTCCGCTCGGACCTCCCGGTCTGGCTCTTCGCGGCCGGCGCCGTCGCGGTCTCCGTCGCCGCGTTCGGGCTGCTCCTCCTGCGCTACCGGCGGATCGCCGCATGACCGGCGTCTTCGTCGAGCTCACGGATGTCTCGCGCTGGTACGGCAACGTCGTCGCCGTGAACGGAGTCGGCTTCTCCCTGGGGGCCGGCGTGACGGGCCTGCTGGGTCCCAACGGGGCAGGGAAGTCGACGCTGCTCCACATGATCGCGGGACTCCTGCGGCCGTCGGCGGGCACCGTCACCGTCGATGGTCGGGCCACCTACGGCGATCCGGAGGTCTTCCGGCGGGTCGGGCTGGTCCCCGAGCGGGAGGCCGTCTTCGGATTCCTGACCGGCCGCGCGTTCGTCCGCCTCAACGCCGACCTGCAGGGGGTCCCGGCAGCCGGCGACGCGGTCGAGCGTGCCCTCGCGACGGTCGAGCTGACGGGCGCTGCCGACCGCGAGCTCGCGACCTACTCGAAGGGGATGCGCCAGCGCGCCAAGGTGGCCGCGGCCCTCGTCCACGACCCGGCCGTCCTGGTCCTCGACGAGCCCTTCAACGGCATGGATCCGCGCCAGCGACTCCACATGATGGACCTGCTCCGCGACCTGGCCCGCGAGGGCCGGACGATCGTCTTCTCCTCCCATATCCTGGAGGAGGTGGAGCGGGTCGCCGAACGCGTCCTCGTCGTGGTCGGGGGGCGGCTCGCGGCGTCCGGCGACTTCCGGGAGATCCGCCGCCTGATGACCGACCGGCCCCACGCGTTCCGGCTGCGGACGTCCGACGACCGTGCACTGGCTGCCGCGATCGTGGCCCGGCCGACCGTGGCGGGCGTGGCGCTCGAAGGAGACCGCCTCGTCGTCCGCGCTGCCGACTTCGCCGCCTTCACCGGGGACCTCGCCGGGATCGCCCGCGCCGTGGGGATCTCCATCTACGAGCTCATCCCGGCCGACGAGTCGCTCGAATCGGTCTTCGCCTACCTGGTGCGCGGATGAGCGGGCCGCCTCCCGGCCGCCTGGCCGCGCTGGGCCCCCTCGTGCGCCTGGCGGCCGCCGGCCTGCTCGGGCGTCGCCGGTCGATCGGTGTCGTGATCCTGGCATCTGCCCCCGTCCTCGTGGCCGCGATCATCGCGATCGGCGGCGGCCTCGGTGATCCCGCCGCCCTGGCGTCCGACGTCTTCTCGACGATCACGCTGGGGCTCGTGATCCCGCTCGCCGCCCTGGTCTTCGGCACGGCGGCACTGGGCACCGCGATCGAGGATGGCACGATCGTCTACCTGCTCGTCAAGCCTGTTCCCCGCCGCACGATGGTCCTCGCCGCCATGCTCGTCGCGACAGCTGCCACGGCGATGCTCGCCGTCGCCACGACGCTCCTCTCGGGGCTCCTTCTCGTGGGGCTCTCGGAGCCGGGGCTCCTCGTCGGGATGGCGGTGGCCGCCCTCCTGGCCTCCCTGCTCTACGTCGTCGTGTTCGTCACCCTCTCGCTCGTCACGAGCCGGGCCCTCCTGGTGGGACTCGGGTACGTCCTCCTCTGGGAGGGGCTCGTGACCACGCTCCTCGCCGGGACGCGGATCCTCTCGATCCGGGAGTACGCCGCGTCGACGATGCTCGCCCTCGCCGGGACGGCCGGCAGTGGTGGCGCGCCGGCGAGCGTCGAGCTGCCCGTGGCCCTCGCGCTGTCGCTTGCCGTGGTCGTCCTCGCGTTCCTGCTGGGGGCCCGGCGGCTCGGCCGGTTCGAGGTCGGCGAGGCCGGGTAGGCGCGGCGGCGCACCGCCGTCGGGCACGTACCGCGAAGCCCCCGTACAATCCGGCGCGATGCCCGACCCGCGGATCCGACGCCCCAGGCACGGCGCCAGCCACGGCCGCCGACCGCGTGACGGCGCGCCCGACGGACTGGCCGCCGCCGAGGCTGCGTCGGCCGAGGTCGAAGCGGCAGCCGAGGCCGCCGCGAGCGTCGCCGAGGCCGACCGGGAGGCGGCTGCAGGGGCCGCCGCGGAGAATGTCCCCGAGGCCGCCCCCGAGGCCGCCAGCGTCGCCGAGACCGCTCCCGAGGCAGCCCCGGACGCCGCCAGCGTCGCGGAGAGTGTTCCCGAGGCCGCCCCCGAGACCGCCAGCGTCGCCGAGACTGCCCCCGAGGCCGTCCTCGAGGCCGCCCCCGCGGCCGACGTCGCCGGTGACGCGGCCGGCTGGTTCCGCGACGCGCCCCTCGACGACGGTGCGCTTGCCCCCGACGCCCTGCCCGAGCCCGAGCCCGAGCCCGAGCCTGAGCCCGAGCCCGAGCCTGAGCCTGAGCCCGAGCCCGAGCCCGAGCCCGAGCCCGAGCCCGAGCCGGACGCTGACGCGGGATCCGGGCTCGAGGACGAAACCGTCGTCCGGGTGCGTGATCGGCCGGTCATCACCGCGCTTCCGGAGTCCACGCTGCCCGTCCCGTCGCGGGGCGGCCAGCGCCTCCGGGGACTGCTGGTCGCGGTGGTGACCATCGTCGTCGTGGCTGCCGCAGGGTTCGGCGCGGGGCTGCTCCTGCCGACGATCCTGCCCGGCCCGGGCATCGTGCCCGACTCCCCGTTCCCCAGCCCGGTCGCGACCAGCCTCCCGACGGACCCGTCCTCGCCGACGGCGCAGCCGAGCGTCGCGCCCACCGCGGCGCCCACGCCGGCCCCGACGCCCACGCCGGCCGCGACGCCGGGCTCGACGGCGACGACCTACGTCGTGAAGAGGGGCGACACGCTCCAGGGGATCGCGGACCGCTTCGGGGTCACCCTCGCCGCGATGGTGGAGGCCAACACGATCACCAACCCGAACATCATCTGGGTGGGCCAGGAGCTCGTCATCCCGCCGAAGGCGCCTGCTTCCTGAGACGCGGGCGCCCGGGGCTCGGCCGTCAGGGTCGCTCGAGCCCGTGGGCCTCCAGGAAGGCGTCGTCGGCGAGGATCTCCGCGGTCGGCCCGTCGCCCACGATCCGGCCTTCATCCATGACGACGAGGCGGGGGAAGACCTCCGCGACGAGGCGCATGTCGTGGGTGGAGACGAGGAGCGTCTGGTCGAGCGAGCGGAGGAGCGCGATCAGCTCGCGCCGGCCGCGCGGGTCCAGCCCGGCGGAGGGCTCGTCGAAGACGAGGATGCTGGGGTCCATCGACAGGACGGTGGCCAGGGCCACGCGCTTGCGCTGGCCAAGCGACAGGCGGTGGGGCAGGCGTCGCTCGAAGCCCGTCATCCCCACGGCGGCGAGCGCCTGCTCGACCCGGACGTGGATCTCGGCCTCCGGCACGCCCATGTGGAGCGGGCCGAACGCGACGTCCTCGAAGACCGTGGGGCTGAAGAGCTGGTCGTCCGGGTCCTGGAAGACGAGGCCAACCTCGGCCCGGATCCGCTTGGCGCTCTTGCGGTCGACCAGCGTGCCCCCGATCCGGACGGACCCGTGGGCCGGGGCGTTGATGCCGTTGAGGTGGAGCATCAGGGTGCTCTTGCCGGCGCCGTTCGGGCCGACGAGCGCCACCTTCTCGCCACGGACGATCCGGAGGTTGACGCCCTTGAGGGCCTCGAAGCCGTCCGGGTAGACGTAGTGGAGGTGCTCGACCTCGACCCAGCGCCCGGCGACTTCCTCCGCGGGCCCCGTCTCGTCGACCGGCCGGCCGTGGAGCGCGCCCGGCGGATGCTCGTGGACGTGAACGTGGCCGTGCGGGGCCTCGTCATCGTGCTGGTGGCCGTGCTCGTGCGGGTGAACGTGCAGGCCGTGGGGAGGCGTCGTCACCAGGTGGGCTCCGGGGTCACGGTCGAGGGAGGACGAGCTGGCCGGCCAGGGCAAGGGCCACGATGGCGGCTGCCACCACGATGAAGGCGGTCCAGTCGGTGGCCGTCAGCGCCCGGCCACCCATCGAACGGAGCTCGCCGTCGAAGCCGCGGGCCTGCATCGCCGCGTAGACCCGTTCGCTCCGCTCGTAGGAGCGCAGGAAGAGTGACCCGACCATGCCGCCAACAACACCGGCGCGCCACCGGACGCTGCCGCCGCCCCGCCCCTCGACGACCGCCGATCGGCTCTGGCGGGCCCGGTTCAGGCGGCCGGCCTCGCCGGCCAGCACGGCCAGGTAGCGGTACATGAAGCCGATGATCGCCACCAGGAGCCGGGGTACCCGGAGCCGGCGCAGCGCCTCGACGAGGTCCGGGAACGGCGTCGTGAAGGAGAGCAGGAGTGCCGCCTGGACGCTGACCCAGCTCTTGAGGGCGATGGTCGTGAACTCGCGCAGGCCCTGCCCGCTGATCGTCAGGACGAGCGGTCCCAGGGCGATGGTGCCGAGCGGGTCGCCGGGGCGCGTGAAGACCAGCGGCAGCGCTGCGAGGACGAAGGGAACGGCGAAGAACGCCGATCGGGCGAGACGGAGGGGGCCCAGGCGGGCCACGGTCGAGAGGATGACGAGGCCGAGCCAGGCGATCGCGATCGCGACGAACGACCCGACCGGCAGGAGGCTGATCGCGAGGATGGCGCCGACGGTCAGGACGAACTTCAGGCGGGGATCGACCCGGTGGACGACGCTGTCGCGGGCGAGGTAGCGATCGAGGTTCAGCTCAGGCCGCCGTGTCCTTCCGCCGTCGCGCCAGGAGGCGTCCGAGCAGGAGCACCAGGAGGAAGATGACGACGATCCCGACGACCCCGGAGACGATCGTGGAGGTCGTGCCGTCGAGTCCCGGGATCGAGTACCCCGGGAGGATCTGGAAGCCGGGATCCTGCGCCGCATCCTCGAAGCCCTTGTCGATGGCCACGCTGTCGAGCCCGTCCGGGTCCCGCGAGGCGAAGAGGGCCGCGAGGACGGTGATCACGCCGGCGACGGCGAGGCCGGCGACCCACCACAGGCGGGCTAGGGCGCCCTTCGAAGCGGTGTCGCGGGCGCCCGGGGCGACGGGAGCGGGGGAGCTCTCGGTCATCGCCGTCTCCTTCACGCCGCGGCGGCGGCGCGCGCGTCGCGCAGGCCGAACAGGTCGGGCCGGGTCACCCGGATGAAGGCGAGCGCCGCCATCGTTATGAGCGCCTCGCCGATCCCGATCGGGACGTGGACGGTCAGCATCGCGGTGAGCGCGAGTTGCAGGTCCGTCGTGCCCGAGACCCCCAGCTGGACGGACATGGCCGTCGCGGCGGCGACGACGGAGATCCAGGCGGCGACGCCGGCCGCCGGGATCCGGCCCCGCCGCTCGCCGCCGAGCGCGGCGCACAGGGCGCGATAGACGGCATAGCCGCCGATCGTCCCGATGATCCCCATGTTGAAGATGTTCGCCCCCATCACGACGAGCCCGCCGTCCTGGAAGACGAGGGCCTGCACGGCGACGACCGCCACCATGACGAGGGTCCCGGCCCAGGGGCCCAACAGGATGGCCGCGAGGACCCCCCCGAGCAGGTGCCCGGAGGTCCCGCCGACGACCTGGAAGTTGAACATCTGGGCGGCGAAGATGAACGCTGCCGTGACACCCATGAGGGGGATCGCCCGCTCGTCGAAGGACTGGTTCGTCCGCCGCACCGCGTAGGCGGTCACGAGGGCCGTTACGAGCCACATCGCGATGGCGATCGGGAGACTGAGAAAGCCGTCGGGAGCGTGAAGCAGCGGCGGTCCGGCCTGCCCTGTTCCGGTGGCGATCGATGCGAACACGTAGGCCCCCCCTGGCGCCGGCGGCGGGCTGCGCCGTCCGCCCCGCGTTCCGATTGTAGGCGCGAATCGTGCCTGCTGCAACGAGTTGCAACAACGCAGAGGCGCAACCGTCCCGCCTATACTCCGTTTCGTGAGCCGCTCCGGATTGCCCCCCGCCCCGCTGCCCGACGA
>JAZDPM010000180.1:0-5452 GCA_043797725.1 Chloroflexota bacterium | reverse complement strand
GGCGCGACGGCCCCCGCCGCGTCGGCCGGCGTCGCGGCCGGCGCCCGCGCCCTCGACGTCGGAGACGCAGCGGAGGGCTGGTCGGCCGTCGTCTGTCCCGCGAGCGGCCTGGACCACCTGGGCCCCGACCCGCTCCTCGTCGGGGACGAGCCGGGCGAGGTCGCGGCCGCGGGCGAGTTCCTGGTCCCGGCGGGCGGGATCGGGGAGATCCGCGCCCGGCTGGGGTCGATCGCCGGCCGGCTGCCGGAGCGGCTGACCGCCGATCTCGCCCGGCTGGAGGGTGCCGCCGAGGCCGTGGACGCGACGGCCGCCGTCGCGCCGCCCGCCGCATCGTCCGTCGGGGCCCGCGCCCTCGACGTCGGCGACGCGGCGGAGGTCTGGTCGGCCGTCGTCTGCCCCGCGAGCGGCCTGGACCACCTGGGGCCCGACACGCTCCTCGTCGTGGACGAGCCGGGCGAGGTGGCGGCCGCGGCCGAGTTCCTGTGGGAGCAGGCGGCCGAGCGTCGGCGCGATCTCGTGGCCGCCGGCGAGCTGCCCGGGGAGTGGCCCGCTGCCTACGTCGAGCCGCGCACCTGGAAGGCCCGCCTCGTGGGCGCCCGGACCCTGGAGCTGACCTGGGAGTCCGGGCCGGTGGCGGCGATCGGCGGGGCGCCCGCCCTCGACGACCCCTTCGGCTGGCGCGAGCCCGTCCTCCCCCCGGGCCGGTCGGCGGGCCTCGCCCGGGCCATCGAGCGCTGGCGCGCCGCCGACACGGTCCCGGGCATCGTCCTGGCCTCCGATCAGGCCGCCCGCCTGGCCGAGCTGCTCGGTGACGCCGGGATCCCTGCCGGCGTCACCATGGCCCCGGGCGCTCCTCCGCCGGGGGCGGTGGCTCTCGTCGGCCGGAGCCTGAACTCCGGCTTCTCGGGCGGCCCCGACAGGCTCGTCGTCGTCACCGACCGCGAGCTCTTCGGGACCGTCCGGGTCCGGCGCCCCAAGGCGCTCCGGCGGGTCGTGCCGCGCGACATCCTGGAGCGCCTCTCTCCCGGCGACCTGGTCGTCCACATCGACCACGGCATCGCCCGCTACGAGCAGATGCTGCGCCGCGGTGGCGCCGGCGGGGAACGGGATTACCTCGAGCTGTCGTTCACCGCCGGCGACCGCATCTACGTCCCCGTGGAGCAGATCGCCCGGGTGACCCGCTACGCCGGCGCCGATCGGCCGTCGCTCTCCCGGCTCGGTGGCGGCGAGTGGAACCGCACCAAGGCCCGCGTCCGGAAGGCCGTCGCCGACCTGGCCGACGACCTGCTCCGCCTCTACGCGGCCCGGGCCGCGGCCGAGGGCCACGCCTTCGCCCCGGATACCCCGTGGCAGCAGGAGCTGGAGGCCTCGTTCCCCTACGAGGAGACAGCCGACCAGCTGCGCGCCGTCGACGAGGTCAAGGGCGACATGGAGGCGGCCCGGCCGATGGACCGGATCGTCGTCGGCGACGTCGGGTACGGGAAGACGGAGGTAGCCCTGCGGGCCGCGTTCAAGGCGATCCAGGACGGCCGGCAGGTCGCGGTCCTCGTGCCGACCACCATCCTCGCCGACCAGCACGTCCGGACCTTCGACGAGCGCTACGCGGCCTTTCCGGCGACCGTCCGCCTCCTCTCCCGCGCTGTCCCGGCGAAGGAGCGGGCGGCGACCCTGGCCGGTCTCGCCGCGGGCTCCGTGGACGTGGTCGTGGGAACGCATCGCCTCCTCTCGGGGGACGTCCGGTTCCGCGACCTGGGGCTCCTCGTCGTCGACGAGGAGCAGCGCTTCGGGGTCGCCGCCAAGGAGCGCCTCAAGCAGCTCCGCACGGAGGTCGACGTCCTGACGCTCTCGGCGACGCCGATCCCGCGGACGCTCAACCTGGCCCTCGTCGGGGTCCGCGACCTGTCGGTGATCGAGACGCCGCCGGAGGACCGGCTGCCGATCCAGACCCGCGTGGCCGAGGCCTCCGCGGGCCTCGTCAAGGACGCGATCCTGCGCGAGCTGGACCGGGGCGGCCAGGTCTTCTACGTCCACAACCGGGTCGAGACGATCGAGGCCCAGGCCGACCAGCTGCGCCGGCTCCTGCCCGCCGCCCGGATCGTCGTCGGCCACGGCCAGCTGACCGAGGGCGCCCTCGAGAAGGTGATGCGAACCTTCGCGACGGGCGAGGCCGACATCCTCGTCTGCACGACGATCATCGAGTCCGGGCTCGACATCCCGAACGCGAACACGATCATCTTCGACCGCGCCGACGCCCTGGGGCTCGCCCAGCTCTACCAGCTCCGCGGCCGCGTGGGACGGAGCAGCCGGCGCGCCTACGCCTACCTGCTCTACCGTCGCCGCGACCGGCTCTCGGACGAGGCGCGCCGGCGTCTGCAGGCGATCTTCAACGCGTCGGAGCTCGGGGCCGGCTTCCAGATCGCCCTCGCCGACCTGGAGATCCGGGGCGCCGGCAACATCCTCGGCGGCGAACAGTCCGGCCACATGGCCGACGTCGGGTTCGACCTCTACACCCGGCTCCTGGCCGAGGCCGTGGAGGAGCGCAAGGCCGCCTTGGAGGGCCGCGAGCCGGTCCGCGAGACGCCCGGGGCGACGGTCGACCTCCCGGTCGACGCGCACCTGCCCGACGCCTACGTCCCCGACGAGGCCCAGAAGCTGGAGCTCTACCGCCGCCTGGGCCGGGCCCGCTCCGCCGGCGACCTCGCGGCCTTCCGTCAGGAGGTGATCGACCGGTTCGGGCCACTGCCGCCGCCGGTCCTGCGCCTGGTGGAGGTCGCGGAGCTGCGGCTGGCGGCCGAGTCGGCCGGCATCGCATCGGTCTCCCGCGAGGAGGGGCTCCTCGTCGTTCGCTTCGGGAGCGGCCTCTCGCGCGGCGAGGCGATGCGTCTCGTCGCGGGCGCTCCGCTGCCCGGCGTCCGGCCGGCCGACATCACCTTCGCCGCCGCCCAGGTGCGGATTCGTGCGCCGCGCGATCCCGGCCGTGCGTGGCTGCTCACCCGGGCCCTCGTGGCGCGCGTCGCCGCCGCGCGGGAGGCGCCTCAGCCGCCCTCGCCGCCGTCCGCCGAGAACCGGTAGCCCAGGCCGTACTCAGTCTCGATGAAGCGGCGAGCCGGGGCGGCAGACCGCAGCTTCGCCCGCAGGTTGCGGATCGCGACGCGCAGCAGATGGTAGTCCTCGCGGTAGCCCGGTCCCCAGACGGCGACGAGCAGGTCGGCGCGCGGCACGAGGACGCCATCGCGCTCGGCCAGGTGGCGCAGCAGGCGGTACTCCGTGGGCGTGAGGTGGACCGGCGCGTCGGCGACGAGCACCTGGTGGGAGCGGCCGTCGATCCGGATCCCCGGCCGTTCGATCGTGGTCATCGCGGCGGCCGTCGGCGGGACGGCGCGCGCGCGCCGGAGCGCGGCGGCCACGCGTGCGACCAGCTCCGGGAAGCTGAGCGGCTTCGTCATGTAGTCGTCCGCCCCGCTGGCCAGGCCGCGGACCTTGTCCGCCTCCGAGCCGCGGGCGGTGACGACGATGATCGGCACGAGGCTATCCTCGCGGACGCGCTCGATGACGTGCCAGCCGTCGACGCGCGGGAGACCCAGGTCCAGGACGATCAGGTCGGGCGGCTGCTCCGCGACGGCGTGCAGGGCGTGGGCGCCGTCGGGGGCGATCTCGGGGCGCCAGCCGTGGCGCTCCAGCCAGAGCGCGATGAGCTCGGCAAACGCCGGTTCGTCCTCCACGACGAGGATCCGCTCGCCGCGGCCCGCGATCGGCCCGGCCGGGCGGCCGCTCATGGCGGCCCCGACGCCGGCGCCGCACCGCGCTCGGCGTCGGCGTGGGCGACGGGGAGCCCGAGCGAGACCGACGTGCCGCGCGTCGTGGCGTCAAGGCGGATCCAGCCGCCGTGCGCCTCCACGATCCTGCGGCAGAGGTAGAGGCCGAGGCCGCTGCCGGGCACCTGCCCGTCCCGCGCCCGGCCGCCGCGATAGAAGCGCTCGAAGACGTGGTCGCGGTCCTCGGCCGCGATCCCCCGGCCGCCGTCGACGACCGTCACGACGACGGTGGTCCGGTCGAGCCGGCGCGCCTGGACCTCGATCGGGGCAGCGCGCCCGGCGTGCTTCTCCGCGTTCTGGACGAGGTTCGCGATCACCTGCCGGATGCGCGTGGCGTCGACGTCGACCCGGGGGAGCGGCCGGGGGATCGCCACGCTCACGGAGCGCGACCCGAACGCATCCGCCCGCTCCGCAAGGAAGGCGTGCAGGAGACCGTCGAGCGCGATGGGGGAGCGACGGAGAGCCAGCGCGTCGCTCTCCAGCTGGCTCACGTCGATGATGTCGTCGACGAGGGCCTTCAGGCGCTCCGTGGCGCCGGCGATGCGCTCGAGATGACGTCGCGCGGTCGCCGCGTCGAGGTCCAGGTGCAGGAGGCTCTGGGTGTAGCCGTCGATGAGAGCGAGCGGAGTCCGCAGCTCGTGCGAGACGGCGGCCACGAAGCTGGTCTTCGCGTCGTCGAGGGACCGGGAGGCACGCAGGTCGCGCAGGACGCCCACGGCCCCGCCGTCGGGCACCGGCATGCGCGAGACGCTGGCGGTAACCGGGATCAGGATCCCCTCGCGGTGGCGGACCGCGATCTCGCGGCCGACGATGGCGCGCCCCGTCTCCAGGACCTCGGCGAAGGGGCAGTGCGCCCCGCACAGCAAGTCCGCCGCGTTCGGTGGGGGAGGCTCGTCGAGCCCGCGCGCGGTGTCGGGCGATTGCGCCGCGCAGCCGAGGAACTCCCGGCAGCGCATGCCCGTCCCGGCCTGGGCCGGCCTGCCGACCAGCGCCGCCGCGGCCGCGTTGAGCCGTACGACGCGCCGGCCGGCGTCGACGGCCACGATGGCATCGGTCGCGCCCTCCAGGATCGCGGCGAGCGTGGCCTGCTCGCGCGCGAGCGACGCGCGCAGCTGGGCCGAGCGGAGCGTGACCCCCAGCTCGAGGCGTACGGTCGCGAGGTAGCGGGAGTGGTCGGGCTCCAGGGGGACGGCGGCATCGGCGCGAACCGCAAGGTAGCCGACCACTCCAGCGGGCCTGCCCCCGGGATCATCGGCACCCACGGCGCGTCCCTCGGGGAGGGTGATCCCGCTCCAGCCGCCTGCCCCCGCCCACCGCGCTGCTGCTGCGGCGTCCGAGAAGCGGTAGGGAACTGCGGCCCAGCCCCGCCCGACGGGGTCGGTCGGATCGCCGGGGAAGGTGGCGGCCAGGTCGAGCGCGGGACCACCGGGGCCGGCCAGCCAGAGCGCCGCGCCGGCGGCGCCGGCCGCCCGGGCCACTTCCGCGAGGACCGCGGGGGCGATCTCGTCGACGCGGCCGCCCGCCGCGAGCAGCTGGCTCAGCTGGTACTGGGCGAAGACCGCGTCGGCCTCCCGCTGGACGTCCTCGAAGACGCGTCGGCGCTCCGTCTCCAGCTCCCGCACCCGGGCCTCGAGGGC
>JAZDPM010000172.1:0-12671 GCA_043797725.1 Chloroflexota bacterium | reverse complement strand
CCCTGGTGGGTGGGGACGATGTGCCTGTAGCCGTAGTAGCGCTGGACGGCGGTCTCGAGGTGGTAGAAGTTGCGGCTCCCCGCGTAGGACTCGTCCCCCAGCATCATCCCGGCCCACTGGCGGTCGCTCATGGCCGACGTGCCGGAGTCCGTGAGGAGGTCGATGTAGACGTCGTCGCTGCGGAGCAGGAAGGTGTTGTAGCCGGCCTCGGCGAGGGCCGCCTCGCGCCGGTCACGGGTGGTGACGGTCAACGGCTCGACCATCTTGATCTTCCACGGCTCGGCCCAGCTGCGGCGGCCATGCTGCTGGCCCATCGTGTGGAGCGGTTCGTGCACCATCGGGCTTGGCTCCTCCGGAAGGGTTGGGGCGCACCGGGCGCCGCTGGCAAGGGACGCGACCAGGCAGGGCGGGGGGCGCTTCGTTCGCCTGAGTATCTCGCGGATGACGGTCGGGCGGCGGCGTTCGGCCGCGATGCGGCGAAGAGGGCGTCCCTCAACCGGGCTCTGCCACCTCCTCGGGCGCCGCCCGCCGCGACTCGCCGCGGCGCGCCCGCACGATCACAGCGACCGCCACGACGATGATCGCCCCGGCGGCCAGCGTCCGCGGCTCAAGCGGCTCGGCGAGGATGAGCGAGCCCAGGATGACGGCGATTACCGGGTTCACGAACGCGTACGTCGCGATGAGCGAGATCGGGGCGACCCGCAGCAGCCAGACGTAGGCCGTGTAGCCCACGAGCGAGCCGACGAGGATGAGATACCCGACCGCGGTGAGCGACGCCGGGGTGATCTCCGCGACGCGGACGCGGAAGATCTCGCCGGTTGCCACCGCCAGCACGAAGAGGACTGCGCTGCCGGCCAGCATCTGCATGGCCGTTCCGACGAGCGGGCGTCGCGGCACGTGGGCGGTCCGGCTGTAGAGCGACCCGGTGGCCCAGAAGACGGGGGAGAGGAGGACGACCGCGACGCCGAATGGGTCGAGGCCGCCCGAGCCTCCGGTCGGCCAGACGAGGACGGCGACGCCGGCAAAACCGATGAGGGTTCCGGCCACGATCGTCCGGGTCAGGACGACCCCGAAGAAGACCCGGCCGAGGATGGCCACCCAGAGCGGGAGCGTCGCGATGATCAGGGCCGCGATCCCCGACGGAACGGTCTGCTCGCCGACGGCCAGGAGCCCGTTCCCGCCGGCCAGCAGGAGGCCGCCGATGACCGCCGCGTCGCGCCATTGGAGGCGGCTGGGACGGTCCCCGGCGGCGTCGCCGCTCCGGAACGTGACGAGGTAGAGGAGCGACCCGGCGATGAGGAACCGCACCGCGGAGTGGGTCAAGGGCGGGATCGTCTCGACGGCGACGCGGATGGCGAGGTAGGTGGAGCCCCAGACCAGGTAGAGCGTGACGAGAGCCAGGCCGACGCGGAGGGATGACGCGGGCGCGAGCGCCGGCGTGGCTCGGGAGGACATGCCCGCAGCATCGCATCCCCGGCCGCGCCGCGTTGCTCGTTCCGGGCGCCGCGCACGCCCCGCTCGGGCGGCATGGCGCCCCGCTCGGGCGGCGTGCGACAATCGAGCCACGATGCGCCTGGACGATCGCTTCGACGACCTGGTCACGAGCCTCGGCGGCTTCTACCGCGCGTGGGTGATCCAGCTGGGCCTGGAGCTCGGCCTCTTCGCCGCGCTCCGGAGGTCCGGGCCGGCGGGCCTCTCTCCCGCCGAGCTCGCGGCGGCCACGGCGACCGCTGCCGACCCGATCGCGGCCTGGTGTCGGGCCGCCTACGCCGGCGACCTGGTCGACGACGACGGGGAGCGCCTGCACCTCGACGACGAGACCGCCTCGATCCTCCTCGACGTGGATCGCCCCGAATACCTCGGCGGGCAATTCGCCTACACCGTGACCGCCAGCCTGGACTACGGCGAAATGGCCGAGCTCCTCCGCACCGGCCGGCCGGTGGCCGTGCGGCCGTCCCGCTACCACCGCTCCATAGAGCAGCTGACCCGGCAGGACATCGCGGTCTTCTTCGAGGAGGCTCTCGCCGCCCTCCCCGATCTCGTGACCCAGCTTGCCTCCGGGGCCGACGTCATCGACCTCCACTGTGGCGGCGGCCGCTGGCTCGTGGCGGTGGCCCGCCGGTTCCCGGCCGCACGGCTGGTCGGCGTCGAGGCCGAGCCCGACTCCCACGCGCGCGCGACGCGCCTGGTCCAGGAGGCCGGGCTCGAGGCCCGGATCCGGATCGAGGCCCGGGAGGTGGCCGCCATCACCCACGAGCGCGCCTTCGACCTCGCCTATTTCCAGCACGCGCTCCACGAGATCGCGGACCCGGCCGCCGCGCTGGCCGCAGCGTGGCGCGCGCTCCGCCCGGGCGGCCGGCTCCTGGTCCTGGGCTGGTGCCTTCCCTCCACCCGCGACGACCTGGCCACCCTGCACGGACAGCTGATCTCCGGGGTCGCCCTGGACGAGGCTCTTCACGGCCGCCGGCTGCGGACCGTGGAAGAGCATGCGCTCCTGTTCGCGGCAGCCGGCCTCCCGGCGCCGCTGGCGATCCCGCTGCCGTCGGACGCGACCCTCCTTGTCGTGCAGAGGCCTGCCTGACCGCGGTCAGGGCTCGACGACGATCGGGCCCTTCGTCGCCGCGTGGATCCCGCACGCGCAGGGTGTGGGCTACCATCAAGCCATGATCGAGACCGATGCCGCACCCACGTTCCGCGACGCCGAGCCAGCCGACGCCGACTGGATTGCCGGGCTCCTCTCGGACGAGGGTTACCCGGCCGGAGCCAGCGACATCGTCCGCCGCCTGGAGCGATTCGCGGAGATGGGGTCGCTGGTCCGGGTGGCCGAGCACGACGACGAGCGCCTCGGGTTCATCGCCGTCCACCTCATCCCGCGCTTCGAGCACGACGATCACCTCGCCCGGGTGATCGCGATGGTGGTCGATCCGGCGATCCGATCGCGCGGGATCGGCCGTGCCCTCCTCGCCGAGGTCGACCGGGTCGCGGCGGATACCGGGTGCGCCTTCGTGGAGGTGACCGCGGGCCACCACCGCGCCGATGCCCACCGGCTGTTCGAGGCTGCCGGGTTCGACGCCTCGCTGACCACGTACCTCCGAAGACGTCGCTGAATACGGCGGCCTTCCCCCGGCTGCGCTTGCGGGAGCCAACGGAGGCGCTCCTCGCCCTCCCGTGGGAGTTGCCGCTCGGACAATGGCGACCCGGGCGGGTCGTCCTCCGCAGGCTCCCGGTCGGCCCCTCGCGCCACCTCGTCCGGTTCGTGATCGCGGGAGCGACCCTCCTTGCCCTCAAGGAGGAACCCCTGGAGGTCGCGCGCCGGGAGTACGCGGCGCTCCAGCACATGGAGCGGGTCGGGCTGCCGGCCGTCCGGGCCATCGGGATCGCCGAGCGGCTCGACGAGGGCACCGCCATCCTGGTGACGGAGTACCTCGGGCATTCCCTCCAGTACCGGCGACTGCTCAGGCTCGTCCCGCTGGAGCCCGGGGGCTACCGCGATCGCCTCCTCGACGCCATGGCGGGCCTGCTGGTCGACCTTCACCGCGCCGGGGTCTACTGGGGCGACTGCTCGCTGGCCAACACGCTCTTCCGGCGCGATGGCGACACGTATGCCGCCTATCTCGTCGACGCCGAGACGAGCGAGGTCCACCCGGCGCTGTCGGACGGCCAGCGCGGCTACGACCTTGACGTTCTCGTGGAGAACGTCGCCTTCGGCCTTGCCGACCTGGCGGCCTTCCAGGGGCGTCCGGAGACGATGGACGAGCAGATCGACGCGGCGGAGGCAGTGCGGACCCGCTACACGCAGCTCTGGGAGGAGCTTTTCCGGCAGGTCGAGATCCAGCCGGGCGACCGGTTCGCCATCTCCGCTCACGTGCGCCGCCTCAACGATCTCGGCTTTGCCGTCGGCGAGATCGAGCTGGAGCCCGGCGCGAACGGCCGGGTCCGGCTGCGGGCCGTGGTCACGAGGCGCGACTTCCACGCGCGGGAGCTGCTGCGCCGGACCGGCCTCAACGCGTTCGAGGGACAGGCCCGTCTTCTCCTCAACGACCTCTGCGAGTACCGGGCGTGGCTGGAGTACTTCGAGCAGCGCCGCGTCGCGTCCGACGAGGCGTCCGACCGTTGGCGGACGGATGTCCTGGGGCCCGCGCTCGGGCGTCTGGCCCCGACGATCGGCCCGACGCGCGACGCCCTGCAGGCCTACTGCGACCTCCTCGAGCACAAGTGGCTGCTCTCCGAGCGGCACCGCCGCGACGTCGGCCTGGAGACGGCGCTGGACGCGTACCTTGCGGCCGGCGCACCCGCGCCGGAGAGCCACGGGGCGGAGGAGACCCTGGACCTCGACGGCGAGACGGGCCCGGATCTGCGGTCGGGCCCCATCTCCCCGGGCTGAGGCCCTGGCCGGATCCGGCGCGGCCCGCTCCGCCCGCCGCCCGACCTCGGCGCCGGCCTTCCGGCCGCTACCAGCGTTCCTCGTGGACGAGCTCGTCGAGCGCCCTGCGGCCGCCGGCCCGTTTCGGCGCCGCCAGGAGCGCAGGGTCGGCCGGGTAGCCGAACGAGAGGATGAACTCGCAGTGCCAGCCGGCCGGGTAGCCAAGGAGCTGGCGCGCCCGGTCGTGCTCGTAGACGGTGGCCGGGACGCTGCCGATCCCGAGCTCCCAGGCGGCCAGGACCATGCTCTGGGCCGCGCGGCCAAGGTCCCAGGTTACCGAGAGCGGCGCGTCGGTCGTGGTCGGGTCCGGCATGAGAAGGGCGATCGCGGCCGCGGCGCCGGCGAGATGGCCAGCCCACGGACCGAGCGTGGCGAGCTCGACCAGGTGGGCGCGGTCCCGGCAGACGATGAACGCCCAGCGCTGCTGGTTCTTCGAGCTGCCGGTCCGCCGGCCGGCATCCACGAGGCGCTCCACGACCCACGGCTCCAGCGGGCGCGCGGAGAACTCACGCACCACCCGCAGCGAGTCGATGGCCTCCCAGGTTCCGAGGGCGGGCTGCAGATCGCCGTTCGGCATGGTCCGGTCCTCCGTGCTGTCGCCCTCGCTGCCGCGGCCGCCCGCGTCGCCTCGGGGGGTGCGGGAGGGCATGCCCAGAGCGTAGCGCCTACGATGGACGGATGGTCCGGCGCGATCCCCACACGGTGCTCGGCCTCGCTCCAGGAGCGAGCGCCGCCGCGGTCAAGGCCGCCTGGCGGCGGCTGGCCCGCCAGCACCATCCCGACCTGGCAGGGAACACGGCCGAACGGCGGGCGGCGACGCGCCGGATGGCCGAGATCAACACGGCCTACGCCGAGCTCAGGGGCCGGATCGCTCCCACACCGGGTCACCGGCACGCCGGCCCCGACACGCCGAGGGAGTCGCCCGCCGACACCCGGGGAGGCACGGCCGGTGCCGGTGACGCACGGCCACCGGGTCCCCCGCCGCCCCCGCGGACGCGGCCCGTGACGGCGCGCTTCGACACCAGCGACCTCCTCCACCAGCGCAACGCCACGACGACGCCACACGGCGAAGGGTACCGGCACCATCCGCGGGGCCGGCGGCCTCCCCAGGCGCGTTCAGCGACGCCGGAGCCGCCCCGCGCCTCCGACCCGACCGGTCCGCTGGAGCGGCTGCGCGCCCGGCGCGCCGGTCGTCGGCAGCTGCCGACGGTGCAGGCGGCGCGGGCCATGACCCTGGACTTCGGGAAGTTTCACGGCCGGACGCTGGGGGAGATCGAGGACCTGGAGCCGTCCTACGTGGTCTGGCTCGCCCGGACGATCACGCGCGACCCCGACCTCCTCGACGGCGCCCGGGTGGTCGCCGCCGCGCGGACGCCGCAGGCGGCGGGCTGACGGATCGCCCCGGACAAACGCCAACGGGGCGCCCGTGGCAGGCGCCCCGTTCAGATCCCGTGTGGCCTGGCCGGTGGCATGAGCACCACCGGCCGATGAGTCCGTCGCCGCCGCCGCGTCCGGGCCTGCTGGCCGGATGACCGTGGTTACTCGACTCGTGGTCGAGATCGGAGGGACCCACCCCTTTGACGCCGTTGCCGGCGCCCTCGACGACCGTGCGTCTCCCGATCTCGGCCCGTGGTCGACGCCCCAGGTTGCTCCCGGTTTCGCGCCGGCGGCCGACGTCGGCAACCGTATCCCGGACGTGGCTGCCCGGGCCATGGGAGACTCGTCCCGGTGGGCCGGGGGTCGATGGTCGATGGCGTCCGCGCACCGGTTCGGGACTGTCGTCCGGTGCGCGAAGGCACGGCGCGTGCGGTGAGCGGCAGTTCCGGGCGGTTCGGTGGTGGGCTGCGACCGATGCGAATGGCGCTGCCCCGCCTGTTGTTGCCCAACGGCCCGCGAGCCGGCCGCCGGGCTGCCGTGGCCGGCCTCGCCGTTGTTGCCCTCGTCGCCGCGGGGTGCTCGTCGGCCGGCCGGCCTCGCCCGCGAGCGCGGGATCGACGCGTGGCAGGTTGGGCAGGCGGTCGTTGATCGAACCCGGCTCCACCGCTCGATCGGGAGCACCCCGGGGTTGGATGGCCGCTACCATCTGCCCATGTACTTCGACGCCCTCTCGTTCCTCGAGGACGAACGCGACGCGTGGCGCCCGTTCGAGGCCCTCCTCGTCGTCCCCGACGACCGCTTCGACGTCCCGGTTGACGCGGCCCACGGCTGGTCCGCGCGGGAGCTCCTCAGCCATCTCGCCGCCTACCAGTCCCACGCCTTCGACGTGGCCCGCCAGCTTGCCGTCGGAGAGCGGAGCCCCGCCCACGCGGCGATGGACGCCGCCTGGAAGACGCGCGGCGACGCGGTCAACGATGAGCTCTCCGCGGCCTGGCGGGCGTTCTCCCCGGAGGAGGTATGCCGGCGCGCGGCAGCGCTCCCCGGCGAGCTCCGCGGCTACCTGACCGTCGTCCCCGAGACTCGCTGGGTCAAGCACCCGGTCTTCGGGCCGTTCTTCGAGGAGGAGCTGCTAGACCACTACGCCGACCACGAGGCCGACCTGCAGGTGATCCTGGAAGCCATCGGGTGACCAGGTTCCCCGTGGTTGCGCCGCCGCCTGGCTGGAGAGCGCGCGCCGGTTCTCCGTCGAGGGCGGTGCCGGGCCCCGGCAGGAGCGGGGACGCGTCCGGTGGATAGGGCCGCCACCCTGCGATCCTTCGCCGCTGCCTACGCGCAGGTGGCCGTGGACACCATCGGGCGCGAGTTCCCCGGCGACGCCTGGCATACGTGGCGCTCGCCGGACGATGCCCCGCCGCGCCCCCGCGAGCGCACGCCGGTCTTCTGGGGCTGCTACGACTGGCACTCGTCGGTGGAGATGCACTGGGTTCTCGTGCGCCTGCTTCGGATGGTGCCCCACGCCTTCGAGGCGAGCAACGTCCGGGCAGTCCTCGAGGCGCGGTTCGACGCCGCCGCGCTCGCGCGTGAGGCGGCGTTCATCGCAAGCCCGGACAACCGCAACCGCGAGCGGCCGTACGGCTGGGGCTGGGCCCTGGCGCTGGCGCACGAGGTCGAGGCCTGGGACGACCCGGACGGTCGCACCTGGCGCACCCGCTTCCAGCCGCTCGTGGACGCGCTGGAGGCGAACTTCCTGGGCTGGCTTCCCCGGGCGACCTACCCGATCCGCCACGGCATCCACTCGAACAGCGCCTTCGGGATCGGCCTGGCCCTGCCGTACGCGGAGGCGCGGGCAGCAGCGGGCGACGCCCGGCTGCGCGACGCCCTCGCCGCTGCGGCCCATGGGTGGTTCGACGACGACGTCGCCGCGCCGGGCGGCTGGGAGCCATCCGGCTTCGACTTCCTCTCCCCGACGCTGGCCGAGGCGGAGCTGATGGGCCGCCTGCTGACCGGCGACTGCTTCTCGGCCTGGCTTGGGCAGTTCCTGCCGGGCCTCGCCGACGGCGAGCCGGCGGCGCTCTTCCGGCCCGCGATCGTCTCCGATTCGAGCGACGGCCAGATCGCGCACCTGCACGGGCTGAACCTGTCCCGGGCCTGGTGCTGGCGCCGCATCGCCGAGGCGCTCCCCGCGGACGACCCGCGCGCGCCGGTCGCGGCCGAGGGCGCCCGCGTGCATGCCGCCGCCGGGCTGCCGCACGTGGTCGGCGGCGACTACATGGTCGAGCACTGGCTGGCGGCGTACGCGGTGCTGCTCCTCTCCTGACGCACGGAGCGGCGGTGATGTCCCGGGAACGAGAACCGCCCCGCCCGGGCGGACCCGGACGGGGCGGTTGCAGGTGCGTGGCGGAGCGGTGGAGGAGGCCCCGCTCCGTGCGCCCCCCTAGTTGGCTGGTTTGGCGTACTGCGCGAGGCCGAAGCGGGACTCGAGCTGATCGGCGGGCTGGAAGCCCATGACGCCCATCGGCTGCTTGCCCGCGCCGGGGAAGAAGGCGATCGTGGGGATGCTCATGATGTTGAAGGCCTTGGAGAGGCTGGGGTTGGCGTCGACGTCAACCTTGACCACGTCCACCGCGCCGTCGTACTTCTCCGCGAGCTTCTCGAGCTCGGGCGCGACGAGACGACAGGGCCCGCACCAGGCGGCCCAGAAGTCCACGATCACGGGTCGATCGGCGTGGAGCACGATCTCCTCGAACGTCGCATCGGTCGCGTGCTTGATCTCGGCCATCGGTGGCGAGGTTCCTTTCTCCCGGCGTGGCGGGTCTGTGGTCGCCGCTCTAGCGGGCGAGGACCTGGATGAGGCGGTAGGTCTCGAGGACCTTGGGGTCCGCGAGGCGGTAGTAGACGGTGCTGCCATCGCGCCGGGACGTCACGAGCCCGGCGGAACGAAGCACCGCGAGGTGCTGGGACATGTTCGGGACATGGCACCCCACGCAGGTCGAGAGCTCCGATACCGACGCCTCACCGGCGGCCAGCGTCTCGAGGACGCAGAGCCGCTTGGGGTCGGCGAGCGCTCGCCCGATGAGGGCGGCCCGCTGCCGGTCGGTGTCGGTCGAGAGTGTCGCGATGTCCACGGCGGTAGTATCTCACCACTTGCGCAAGAACGCAAGTCCCGGGGAGGGCCAGTCCCCGGGAGGGCCGGACAGGATCGCTTCGACCGCATCCTGGAAGAGACGTGACGCGTCTCGGCGAGCTCGTCGTTGCGGCCGGCCCCCTGCCGGTAGCCTGAGCCACCTCAGTCGACCCCCAGCTCCTCGAGGCGATCGTCGTCGATGCCGAGGTGGTGGGCCAGCTCGTGGATCACCGTGATCCGGACCTCATCCTCGAGGTCGAACGGGTCCGGGAAGTCCTCCTCGAGCGGGAGCCGGAAGACCGTGATCGTGTTCGGGAAGGGCACGTCGTCGGCGCCCCAGGCGGTCCGCGGAGTCCCGTCGTACAGGCCGTAGAGGGTCTCGTCGGCGCGGAGGCCGTTCTCGCGGCGCTGCTCGGGCGAAGGCTCGTCGGCGATGACGACCGCCACCTCGTCGAGGGCGGCGGCGAAGGGCATCTGGATGCCGCGGAGCGCGCGGTCGACCAGGTCCTCGAAACGGGAATGGCGAGCCTCGCGACGGCGGCGACGGGCGGCGAGATCGGCGGCGGGGATTCCCCGGCGGCGCTTCGGCATGGCGGCGGTATCGTACGGCGGGATGGACGCCGTCACCGGCCCGGGCTCGCGCAGCTTCCCCCGGGCGTCGGGCTCGCCGCTGCACCGACGCGACCTCCCGGCGGCAACCGGGGCGTCCCCCGACCAGTGGCCCGCAACCTGGTGCGGTGCGAACCCGACGCCGTCGTCGCGGCCGTGCTCGCGATCGCCTCCGGGGCTACGATGCGGCAATGACCGGCCAGCCGCTGCCCGACCACGTCCGCTCGATCGTCGACGAGATCGAGACCGAGATCGGCGATGTGCCGCACCCCGATCCCGACGCGCTCGTCTCCGCGGCGGCGATCGAGGGTGGTGCCCGAAGCCGTTCCGGCGGGGCGAACGGGCGCGTGGAGGCCGCCGTCCGCGAGATCCTCCGCGAGATCGGGGAGGACCCGGACCGCCAGGGCCTCCTCGGCACGCCCGGTCGCGTGCACCGGATGTACGCCGAGCTGACGGCGGGCTACCACGTCGACCCGGCGCGCCTCATCAACGGCGCCATCTTCGACGTCGACTACTCCGAGATGGTGGTCGTCAAGGAGATCCCCTTCTACAGCCTCTGCGAGCACCACCTCCTGCCGTTCTTCGGAACCGCCGCCGTGGCCTACATCCCGGACGGGCGCGTGGTCGGCCTCTCCAAGATCCCCCGGATCGTGGAGATGTACGCCCGCCGCCTGCAGGTCCAGGAGCGGCTCACCTCGCAGGTGGCCGACTTCCTGATGGAGCACCTCCGGCCGAAAGGCGTCGGGATGGTGATGGAGGCGACCCACCTCTGCGCGGTCATGCGGGGCGTGCGCAAGCCCGGCACGGTCATGACCACCAGCCACGTCCTGGGCATCTTCCGGGTGGACGACAGGACCCGCGCCGAGTTCTTCGCCCACCTGCAACGGCCGTCGCCGGGCGCCTGATCGCGCTGCGCCGCAAACCGTGCAAGGGAACGTCGGCGGCGCGCATCTGGAACAGCGACGGGTGCTGGACGGCGAGTCACGGAGGGTCGGGCGGCGGGCCCGCGCAGGTGTCGTGGGTGCTGCGAGGCGAATGACCTTTGCCGACCTTCGGCCCGTGACGCGGTCGGCGTGCGGCGACAGAATGGGCGACGGAGGTGCATCACATGACGACACTGTCGCTCGTGGAGCGCATCCGCCACGGCCTCAGCGAGCTCGTCCATCGGCCGGCCGACGCCGACCGGGAGCATGAATGGGCGCAGCGCGAATCCGAGATCGAGCGCGAGCGCCACGATTCGGTCGACAGCCCCGTGCCGGGTGTTCGCGGGTCGCAGCCGTACGAGTTCCCCGCCCACAAGCGGCGGTGACGGCCGCCCTCCGGGCCGGCGGGCGGCCACCGGCGTCGGGGTGATCCACCTCCCCTGACCGGCGGCTATGATCCGGGCATGAGCGAACGACCGATCAAGGTCCTCATCGCGAAGCCCGGCCTCGACGGTCACGACCGCGGCGCCAAGGTGCTGGCGCGCGGCCTGCGCGACGAGGGCTTCGAGGTCGTCTATACCGGCCTGCGCCAGACGCCGGAGATGGTGGTCACGGCGGCCCTCCAGGAGGACGTCGACGTCGTCGGCCTCTCGATCCTGTCGGGCGCGCACATGACCCTGGTGCCGCGCATCTGCAGCCTCCTCCGCGAGAGGCGGCTCGACGACGTCCTGGTGACCGCGGGCGGGATCATCCCGGACGACGACCTGCCGGCCCTGCGGGAGGCCGGCGTCGCGGCCGTCTTCGGGCCGGGCACGACGATCGGCGAGGTCGCCGCCTTCATCCGGGCGAACGTCCGGCCGCTCGCCTGAGCGCGCCCGTGGTCACGGCGGATGCAGCCGCGCGGGGCCGGGAGCTCGCCGAGGGTGCCCTGAAGGGCGATCATCGTGCGTTGGCGCGCCTGCTCACGGCCGTCGAGAACCGCACGCCGGCCGCGGAGTCGGCGCTGCGGCGGCTCCATCCGGAAGCCGGCCGGGCGCACCTGGTCGGGATCACGGGTGCGCCGGGCGCCGGGAAGAGCACCCTCGTCGCCGCGCTCATCGGGGAGATTCGCACCAGCGGCCGGACCGTGGCCGTCATCGCCGTCGATCCGTCCTCGCCGATCACCGGTGGGGCGCTCCTGGGCGACCGCGTGCGGATGCAGTCCTACGCGTCCGACGACGGCGTCTTCATCCGGAGCATGGCCTCGCGGGGCCATGCGGGAGGCCTGGCCGCCTCTTCGGTTGCCGCCGCGACCGTGCTCGACGCCGCCGGCTTCGACCTCATCCTGCTCGAGACGGTCGGGACCGGGCAGAGCGAGGTGGAGGTGGCCGCGGCGGCCGACACGACGGTCGTCCTCGAGGCCCCCGAGATGGGCGACGAGGTCCAGGCGATCAAGGCCGGCCTCCTCGAAGTGGCCGACATCGTCGTCGTCAACAAGGGCGACCGGCCGGGTGCCCAGCGAACCGCCGCCGAGCTGCGCGCGATGCTGTCCGCGGTGGCGAGCCCCCGGCTGGCGGGCCCCCGGCGGACGGGCGGGGTCGCGGGCGGGGTCGCGGGCGGCGGCACGACCGACGCTCCGGTTCCCGGCCCGAAGCGTCCCCAGCCGAAGCGGCCCGAGGTCCTGGTCACGACCGCGATGACCGGTGAGGGCGTGCCGGAGCTCCTGGCGGCGATCGAGCGCCATCGGGAGGGCTTGGGCGCGGCCGAAGGGGGCATCCCGGTCCGACGCACCCGCGCGGCCGCGCTCGTCTGGGCGCTCCTCGGCGACCGTGTCCGCCGGCGGCTGGAGCACCCCTGCCTGGCGGCATCAACCGCCGACACGCTCGACGCGGTCGTCCGCCACGAGCTGGACCCGTACGCGGCGGCGGACCGGCTGCTCGCCGCCCTCGTCGGGAACGGCGGCACCGAACCCGGATCACGGGGCTGACGCGACGCCCGCGACGCGATACGCTGCCCGCGACATGCCGATCGAACGCGCCTTCGTCGCCGGGGCCGGCCTCATGGGCCACGGCATCGCCCAGGTCCTCGCCGCCGCCGGACGGACCGTCGACCTCTACGAGCCCGACCTTGCGCGGGCGGAGGCCGGGCGGGCCCGAATCGCGGGCAACCTTGACCGCGCCGTCGCAAAGGGGCGACTCGACGCGACCACGGGCCGGGAGATCCTCGACCGTGTCGC
>JAZDPM010000166.1:0-6333 GCA_043797725.1 Chloroflexota bacterium | reverse complement strand
CGGAAGGATGACCGCCCGGCCGCGGATCCTGGTCACCAACGACGACGGCATCGAGTCGCGCGGGCTGCTCGCCCTCAAGCAGGCGCTGGAACCGCTCGGCGACGTGCTCGTGATCGCCCCGGAGACGAACCAGAGCGCGGTCGGCCACTCGCGGACCATGTGGCGGCCGCTGCGCGTCCGGGAGCGAACGCTGGCCGACGGCTCGCCCGCCTGGTCGATCGACGGCTCACCGTCCGACGCGGTCGGCCTCGTCTTCCTGGGCCTCCTGCCGGGCCCTATCGACCTCGTGGCGAGCGGCATCAACCACGGCGCGAACCTGGGCGACGACATCACCTACTCCGGGACGGTGAGCGCGGCGATGGAGGCGGTGCTCAACGGCTGCCCGGCCTTCGCGATCAGCCACGACGATTACGCCCCCGACGACTTCGAGCTCGCGACCGCGGCAGCGCGGGTGGTGGCCCGCGCGATCCTGGCCCGGGGCCTGGAGCCGGCGCAGCTCCTCAACGTGAACGTGCCGGCCATCCCGCTCGCCGAGTGCGCCGGCTTCGAGGTGGCCCGCCTCGGCAAGCGAACCTACCAGGACGAGCTGATCCGCCGCGAGGATCCCCGCGGCGTGCCCTACTACTGGGTGGGCGGGTCGCCGCCGGTCGGCCAGGCGATCCCCGGCACGGACGTTGACGCGGTGCTGCGCAACATGGTGGCGATCACGCCGATCCAGCTCGACCTGACGGCGGACCGCTTCCTGGAGCGCCTCCGGGGCTGGGAGCTCCGCCTTCCCTGAGGCGCGTCGAGGCTCGGCGAGTAACGCCTGCCCGCGACACGATGAGGTCGCGCCCGCGACCACCGCCGGACGGGTACGCTTCAGGTGGAGGGCTACTCTTCCCGAGACAGGCAACTACTCTGCGGTCGTGGACGACGGCGACGGGAGGCAGGCAATGGGCGACGTCCTCGCGGTCGTGCTGGCGGGTGGCGCTGGCGAGCGGCTCTCGATCCTGTCGGCCATCCGCTCCAAGCCGGCGGTCCCGTTCGGCGGCAAGTACCGGCTCATCGACTTCAGCCTGTCCAACTGCGCCAACTCCGGCATCGACGACGTCGTCGTCCTCACCCAGTACAACCCGCGCTCTCTCAACGACCACATCGGGACGGGACGGCCGTGGGACTTCGACCGCCTGCGCGGCGGCGGGATCAGGATCCTCCAGCCGTACATGTCGGCGAACCACCAGGGCTGGTACCGGGGGACGGCCGACGCCGTTCGCTACAACCTCCACGAGATCGACCAGCAGGGTGCCGATACGGTCCTGGTGCTGGGCGGCGATCACGTGTACCGCATGGACTACCGGCCGATGATCGCGGCCCACCGCGCGACCGCCGCGGACCTGACCGTCGCCGTGCTCACCGTGCCCCCGGCGGAGGCGAGCCGGATGGGGATCTGCACGCTCGACGCCGACGGCCGCATCGTCGAGTGGGAAGAGAAGCCGGCAAAGCCGAAGAGCGACCTCGCCTCGATGGGCGTCTACGTCTTCTCCAGGGCCGCCCTGCACGAGTGGCTGACGCCGTCTCGCAGCGACTTCGGCCATGACGTCATCCCTGCCATGCTGGCCGGCGGCGGCCGCATCTACGGCCACCGGTTCGAGGGCTACTGGCGGGACGTGGGCACGATCGAGGCCTACTGGAAGGCCAACCTCGACCTGGTTGGGCTCGTGCCGCCCCTCGACCTTTTCGACCGGAGCTGGCTCATCCACACCCGCTCCGAGGAGCGCTCGCCGGCCAAGCTGGGGCCGGACGCCGTGGCCCGCCATTCGCTGATCAGCCACGGCTGCATTGTCAACGGCACGGTCCTCAACTCCGTGCTCTCGCCCGGCGTGAGGGTCAGCGAGGGAGCCGTCGTGCGCGACTCGGTGATCCTGCTCGACAGCGAGGTCGGGGCCGGCGCCGTGGTGGACATGGCGATCATCGACAAGTTCGTCCGGGTGGGCGCCGGCGCGGTGGTCGGGGCCGGAGAGGACCGCGACGTCGCCAACGTCGACGAGCCCGATCGGCTCGCCACCGGGATCACGGTCGTCGGCGAGCGCACGCACATCCCGGCGGGCGCCCGGATCGGGCGCAACTGCCTCGTCGAGCCGCGGGTCGAGGCCTCGGATTTCGGGGAGCTCGTCGTCCCCTCCGGCGCCTCGGTGCGACGGACGAAGCCTCCCGTCCAGGCCGCGTCGACCGCCGCGACCTGACGCTCGGCGCGCGGCGACGAGCGCGAGTGGCGTGATCGGTGCCCGCGTGGACACGAAGGGCGCCGTCCCGCCGAGGCCGCAGGTCAGGCGGGCGCGTCCGCCTCGTAGGCAAGCACCGGCACGCCCATCCGCACGAAGTCGTCCGGGTTGCGGGTCACGATCGTGGCCCCCAGCGACCACGCAACGCCGGCGATGAGCGCGTCGCCGAGACTGCGAGGACCTGTCGCGCCGCGCAGTCGACGGGCCTCGCCGGCCCACTTCGCGGCATCCGGGTCGGTGGCCACGTACTCGACCGCATTGATGAGGCTCGCGATCGTGCGCCGCTCCCCCGGTGTTCCGCTGGACAGCGCCTCCGCAACGACCGCGTCGCAGACGATCAGGTCATCGGCTTCCGCGAACAGGCGTTCCAGCATCGCGACGGCGCCGGGCAGGTCGATCGAGTGGTCGATCAGGAGCGTCGTGTCGAGGAGCTTCGGCATCGGGCGATCGTTCCTTCCACAGCGCGTCGACGTGCGGCCTGTCCCAGCTGCGTCGGATCTCCTTGAGTGTCTCGAGCACCTCTTCCGGGGTTCGACCCCAGGTCGTCGACCCCTTGAGGACGCCGCGGTTCTCGCGCCACACCTTCTTCATGCGGTCGCGCTTCGCCTGCTTCAGCAGGACCTCGGCGATGTACGCGCTGCGGCCGCGCGGGCCGGCGACCTGGTCGATGACGGCCAGCGTCTCGGCGGGAAGGGTCACGCTGGTGCGGACGAGCGGCATGGCAGGACATCCATGTGCGGAGAAGTGTGCAGCTGCGTGTGCAACGCTAGCACACGTACCAAGCTCAGCGCCAGAGGCCCGCGTCAGCGCCAGAGGCCCGTCTGGCGCTTCCGCTCAGTGGCGACACTCGGCGTGCCCTTCCTCGAGCCCCGCTTCCGCCGTTCAGCGAGCGCCAGCGAGACCAGCATCAGCTCGTTGACCCGGCGCTCGAACTCGGGCGCGGTCGCCTCCGGGATGGTCACGCAGACCTCCCGGAGCGCCGTCTCGAGCTGGTACCAGAGGTCGCCCCGGCGGACCTCGTACAGCGGGTAGGCACTGTTGATCACCACCCGGCGGACACCGTCCTCCTCGACGAGCGCGCTCCGAAGGCGCGGATCGAGGCGGCGAACGACGACCTCGGCCGACCCGCGACGACGGCTCGTGCCCGGGCCGCCGCCGGCCCCCGGACGCGGCAGGCGGGGAGCCGGGTCGGTCGCTCCCGAGGCGCCGGGATCGACGACGACCTCCTCGGCGCCCGCTTCCCCGGCAGCGTTCGCGGGCTTGCGCACCCCTTCGAACGCCAGCTGACCGCCCGGTTCGTCGCCCCCCACGGCGACCTCCGATTCGAAGAGCCGACCCTCTTCGAGCAGTCGGAGCGCCTTCGCCAGGATCCTGCGCACCTGTTCCGCCGTGCGCGCGGCTTCCGGCGTCACGGCCGACGCGGGCTCGCGCGTGAGCCGACGGACGGCGGGCGCCAGGAGCGCGTGCAGCCGTGCCTCCACCGCGGCCCAGACCTCGCTCCCGCGGTCGACGTCCGCCTTGTTCATCGTGACCGGGACGTGGGGCAGCTCGACCTCGCCGACCAGGCGATTGAGGGCCGGGTGGGCGGCCGGCGTCGGATGGCCGAACCACTCCGGCACCCCGACGAGCCGGCCAAGGTGGTACAGCCGGACGCCCGCCTCCGGCATCCCGGGAGGCGGCGGGTCGGGCAGGAGGCCCCACCAACCCCGGACGAGGCGACCCGCCGCACGCACCGACAGCTCGTGCCGCTCGTCGAGGGTCCAGGGGCGGGGCGCGATCGGCGCCCTGTTGACGACCATCCGGACCTCGCCCGCCTCGAGGATCGGGCGATACGTCTCCGCCAGCCGCTCGGCCAGCCGGCGCGGGTCGAGCTTCCGGTCGATCTCGCCGATCTCGATGCGCACGTAGCCCAGGTGGGCGGCGACGGCCTTCTTGCGGGCGTGCAGATCGTAGGTCCGCAGGCGGGCCCGATCACGGTACGCCGGGTCCTCGAAGCCGTAGGCATGCTCATCGCCCGCGGCCGACGCCACGACCTCGAAGCGGTTGCCCAGGTGCCCGATGGCGGCCTTGCCGCCCTGCCCGTAGCGCCCGATGCGATCGCCCGCCCTCTTCGGCGAGGCGCCCCAGCGGAGGTAGTCGCGCTCGATGGCCGCAGGGCTCATGCCCGTCCCGCCGATGATTTCCAGGACCAGCCGCCCGGGATGGACCGCCAGGTCCAGCTCGAGGGGCCGCCCGGCGACGCGGCTGTCGACGGCGTTGTCGATCAGCTCGAGCACGGCGTCCGTCGGGGTTCGATAGTTGGCGAACAGGGCCGCCGTCAGGCGCGGGTCGATCCGCTCGCGGACGACGCGGCGGGTGGTCACGCGTTCTCCGGGGCGGTAGGGCGGTCTACTCGCCGACCCGGGCGAAGGCCGCGGCGAGCCCGGCGAGGGCCGCCGCGTCCATGCCCGTGCCCCGCGCCTCCCAGTTGACGCTGGCGCCTTCGGCGACGACCAGCCAGGCGCCTCCCCCGGCATCGACGAGCCGGGCCGCGCGGTCGCCGAAGGAGGCCGTGCCGGCGTCCGGGCCGGTCGGGATGCAGCCGTCGTCGCCGGCGCAGTAGTTTCCCTCGCGCATCTCGATCCGCTGCCCGCCCGGGCCCTTGTAGGCGATGTCCATCTTTCCGCCGCCGGCGAGGCGGAACTCACCCGCGTCGACGAACCACCCCGCGGGCAGCACGGCGCAGTACACGTCCCAGGTCACGGCCTGGGCGACGGCCGCGAAGAAGTCCCGGTTCCCGTCGTTCCCGCTGCAGGCGGCCGCGCCGCCGGGGGTGCCGGAGGGCGCCGGCGTCTCCGTCGGCTCGAGAGAGGGCTCCCCGGTGGGCTGCCCCGTCGGGGGTTCCGTGGCCTCGCCCGGGGGCGCGTCCGTCGGGCCGACGGTCGGTTCGTCCGACGGCGCGGGCTCGCCGCCCGGAGACGCCGTCGCCGGCGTCGGGGTAAGCGCCGGGGCGGGCGATCCCGTGCCACCGCAGGCCGCGACGAGCAGGGCCAGGGCCACCGCCAGGATGGCGGCGGCGCGACGGGCGGACGCGGCGCGCGCGCCGCGCGGGCCGCCGGGCGTGGGGGCTGGGGTCACCTCTCCAGCCTAGCCGTCGGAGTGCGCGCGGTCAACGCCCGCCCGCCGGAGTATCAGCCCGCCGGAGCGATCAGCCCGCCGGAGCGGCCGCCGGAGCGGCCGCCGGAGCGGCCGTCGGAATCGCAGCAACCGGGGCAACGCTCGCCGGGCCGCCGGTCAGGGCGACGTCGACGCCGAAGACGGACCGGACGCGCTCGCGGGTCAGGACGGCCGACGGCGGCCCGTCGGCCACGACCCGCCCCCCGTCGAGCACGACGAGGCGCGGGAAGAAATGGCGGGCCAGGGTCAGGTCGTGGAGAACGGCCAGGACGGTCGTGCCGTCGGAGGCGTTGAGGTCGGCGAGCAGCTCCATGACGGCAACCTGGTGACGGAGGTCCAGGTGGGCCGTCGGCTCATCGAGGACCAGGAGCGGCGCCGCCTGCGCGACGGCGAGGGCGAGGAGGACGAGCTGGCGCTCGCCGAGGGAGAGCTCGCGGGCGTCGCGACCCCGGAGGCGGTCGATCCCGACGCGCGATATGGCGGCGTCGACGGCGGCGCGGTCGGCGGCGCGCGGCCCACGGAACGGATCCTCGTGCGGGAGGCGGCCCAGCGCCACGACCTCCTCCACGCGGGCCGAGAAGGGGAGGGTCGCCTGGCCCGGCACGGCGGCCAGCCGCCGCGCGATCGCCGGCCGGTCGAGGGAGTCGACCGGGTCGCCGCCCAGGAAGGCCCGCCCGCTGCGCGGCACGACGAGCCCGGCGAGGACCCGCAGCAGGGTCGACTTCCCGGCGCCGTTCGGCCCCACGAGCGCCACCCGCTCGCCGGGGGCGATCGCGAGGCTGACCCCGCGCAGGACGGTCCGCTCGCGATAGGCAACCACCACGTCCTCGAACGCCGCCTGCGCCACGCCGGGGATGGGCGGGACGACGCCGGAGATCTGAAGGGCACCGCCGGGGAGCGGCCGGGCACCGCC
>JAZDPM010000149.1:0-3678 GCA_043797725.1 Chloroflexota bacterium | reverse complement strand
GCGGCTCCTCGGCCACGACCCGGAGTCCTTCGAGGCCGAGCGCTTCAGCTACCAGGTGATCGCCGACCACAGCCGGGCGGTGACGTTCCTCATCGGCGACGGGGTGCTCCCGTCCAACGAGGGGCGGGGATACGTCCTGCGCCGGATCGTACGGCGCGCGGTCCGCCACGGGCGCCTCCTCGGCCGGCGCGAGCCGTTTCTGGCCGAGACCGTCGGCACGGTCATCGACGTGATGGGCGACGCCTACCCGATCGTCCGCGACGAGCGGGAACGGATCCTCGCCACGGTCGCCCGCGAGGAGACGCAATTCGCCCGGACGCTGGACGCGGGCACGACCCAGCTCGAGGAGGCGCTGATCCCGCTGACCGACGCCGAGCGCGTCGTCGGCCGGCGTCCCGAGGAGGTCCCCGCGGACGCCCCTGTCCTGCCCGGGGCCTTCGCCTTCAAGCTCCACGACACGTACGGCTTCCCGATCGACCTGACGATCGAGCTGGCGGCTGAGCACCGCGTTCGCGTCGACCGGGCGGGCTTCGAGGTCGCCCTCGCCGGGCAGCGCGAGCGGAGTCGCGGTGGGCGCAAGGCCGAGCTGGCCCGCCACGCCGAGCTGGTTGCCCTCTACGAGTCGATCGTGCGCCGCGTCGGCGACACGGCCTTTCTGGGCTACGAGACGACACGGGCCGAGGGCACGGTCGTCTCGATCATCCGCGACGGCGTCGCCTTCGACGAGCTGACCGGCCGGGGGGAGGCCGAGGTGGTCCTGGATCGGACGCCCTTCTACGCGGAGGGCGGCGGCCAGGTCGGGGACCAGGGCATGCTGACGGAGCGGGGCGGTGGGTCGCCGCTCTTCACGGTGAGCGACACCCAGAAACCGTCCGGCGGGCTCGTCGTCCACCGGGGCACGCTGCATGGACGCCTGCGGGTCGGGACCACGGTCCTGGCCGCGGTGGATGCCGAGCGCCGGGCGCGGACGATGCGCAACCACACCGCGACGCACCTCCTTCACCGCGCGCTGCGCAACGTGGCCGGCCCGTCGGCGCGGCAGGCCGGATCGCTCGTGGCCCCCGACTACCTTCGCTTCGACTACCCGTTCAACCGCGCCCTGACCGACGACGAGAGACGGCGCATTGAGGACGAGGTCCGGCGGGTCGTCCGCGAGGATCGCCCCGTGAGCATCGCCTTCCTCTCGATGGCCGAGGCGATCGGCGGCGGCGCGGACGCCTTCTTCGACGAGAAGTACGGCGAGACCGTCCGCACGATCCGGGTCCGGGACTACAGCTTCGAGCTGTGCGGCGGAACCCACTGCCAGGCCTCCGGGGAGATCGGCAGCTTCATCATCACGGGCGACCGGAGCATCGGCTCCGGGATGCGCCGGATCGAGGCCCTCAGCGGCGACGGCGCCGATGGTCACCTGCGCGAGAGGGTGCTCCTGCTCGACGCGGTCGTCGAGCGGCTCGGCGCCCAGTCGACGGACGCGGTCCTGGACCGGATCACCGCGCTCGAGACGGAGCTGCGCGAGGCGAAGCGGCGGCTCCGTGAGGGCGGGGGCGGGGTGCCGAAGCCCGCCGACCTCGCCGGGGGGGCCGAGGAGGTCGCGCCGGGCGTGCGGCTCGTCGCCCACGCCGGCCCCTGGGAGTCGATCGACGCCGTCAAGGGCGCGGCCAGGGAGGTCCGGGCCCTGCTCGGCTCGGGCGTCATCGCCCTCGCCCTCGATGCCGACGAGCCGCAGGTCTTCGTCACGGTCTCGGACGACCTCGTGGCGCGCGGCTTCGCCGCCGGCGCGCTGGTGCGGGCTGCCATGGCGGCGCTCGGCGGGAAGGGCGGCGGGCGCCCCGAGATGGCGCAGGGGAAAGGGAGCCGCCGCGAGGGGCTCTCCGACGCGCTCGCCTCTATCCGGACCGCGCTCGCCGGCGCGGCAGCGGCCGGGTAGGGAGGAGCCGGCATGGCCTTCCTGCGGCGCTTCTGGCAGCGCGACGGCGGCGAGCAGCTGGCCGCGTGCACGGCGCTCGACATCGGGACGGAGTTTGCCAAGGCCCTCGTCTTCGAGATCGACGAGCGGAGCCACGGCACGGTCCGGGGAGTCGGGCGCAAGCGCCAGGGCCTGGCCCACATGCAGTCGGGCACCGTCGCCGACATCGGGGCGGTCGCCGACAACTGCGGGGTTGCGCTCCAGGAGGCCGAGGAAATGGCCGGCTTCCGCCCGACGCAGGTCATCATCGGGATCGCCGGCGAGCTCGTGAAGGGCTTCACGACCGCCCACGCGCAGGAACGGAAGAAACCCGACGCCCCGATCACGGACGGCGAGCTCCAGAAGCTGATCGACGGCGTGCAGCGCGAGGCGCTCGAGGAGGCGGAGCGCGCGATCACCTGGGAGACCGGCCTCCCGAACGTCGACGTGCGGCTGGTCCACGCCGCCGTGACCTCGGCCAGCATCGACGGCCACGCGGTGACGAACCCGGTCGGCTTCCGGGGCCGCCACGTGCGGATCGGGATCTTCAACGCCTTCGCCCCGCTCGTCCACCTGGGTGCCCTCGAGAGCGTGGCCGCCGAGCTGGACCTCGAGCTGCTGGAGATCGTGGCGGAGCCCTACGCGGTGGCGCGCGTGATCGGCTCGGAGCAGGTCCGCCAGGCCGGGGCGCTCTTCGTCGACATCGGCGGGGGCACCACCGACGTTGCGCTCGTGCGCTCCGGTGGAATCGAGGGAACGCGGATGTTCGCCCTCGCCGGGCGTGCCTTCACGAAGTCCCTCGCGGATCGGCTGGACCTGCCCTTCCCCCGGGCGGAGGCGCTCAAGGTCGACTACGCGCGGGGGCTGGACTTCGCGGAGCGCGACCAGATCGCCGGGATCGTGGCGGACGACGTGGCGGTCTGGGCGGCCGGCATGGAGCTCGTCCTCGACGAGCTGGGAGGGGGCGACATGCTCCCGTCCCGCATCTACCTGTGCGGTGGCGGATCGCGCCTGCCGGAGACCGCGGCCGCCCTGCGGGTCGAGTCGTTCTGGAGGCGCCTCCCGTTCAGCCGGCCGCCCGAAGTGACGGTCATGTCGCCCGACATGGTCGAGACGCTGGACGACGCGACGCAGCTGCTGGTGGACCAGCAGGACGTGACGCCACTGGGGCTGGCGAACCAGGCCATCGCGCTCCAGGCCGAGCAGGATCCGCTGGACGCCGCGCTGCGCCGCGTCCTGCGCTCCATGAAGCTGTAGGGGCGGGCATGTCCATCGTCTACCTCGACGTCGACGACGAGATCACCTCCGCGGCGGCCCGGATCCGGACCGCCCCGGAGGTCGACGTCGCCCTCGTGCTCCCGGCCGGGTCGCGGATCGCGACGAGCCGTATCAATTTCCGCCTCCTTGCCCGCGAGGCGTCCTCGCGCAGCCGGCGTCTCGCCATCGTCGCGCCGGAGGCGTCCACGCGGGCGCTCGCGGCGTCCGCGGGACTGCCGGTCTTCGCCTCGGTGATGGAGTACGGCGAGGCGCGCGGAGCGGCAGACGGAGAGGCGGCCGGGGCGCCGATCCCGATCGCGGCTCCCGCTCCGACGGCAGGGCCGGGGCGCCGATCCCGATCGCGGCTCCCGCTCCGACGGCAGGGGCCGGGGCGCCGGTCGGGCCGGGCAGCGCCTCGGCGCCGGTCGAAGCGCGAGCGTCGGGTTCGGGGCGCCAGGACCCCGCCGCGTCCTCGC
>JAZDPM010000129.1:0-4400 GCA_043797725.1 Chloroflexota bacterium | reverse complement strand
GCCTCGGTCACGGGGAGCGGGGCCGCCACTGCCGCCCAGGCGCGGACCTGGTTCCGCTTCACCTTGAGGGACAGGGTCCGCGGGAAGTCGGCCTCCGGCCAGAAGCGCCAGGCGGCGATCCGGGCATTGGCGGCAAGGGTGGCGTTGGCGGCCTTCACGGCCGCGTTGATCTCGGCCCGGACCTTCTCCAGGTCGACCTCGGGGGCGAACGCCCCGTCGGCCGGGGTGGCCGCCCCGCCTCCGGGCGCGCGCTCGACCGTGCCCGGTGCCGGGACGATCGCCTCGATCCGGCCGGGCTCGGTCTCCAGGACAACCGACTCGCGGATCCCGGCGGCGCGGAGGGCGTTCTCGATGTCCTCGGGGAAGACGTTGAAGCCGTTGGGCAGGACGATGATGTCCTTCTTCCGGCCGTGGAGGACCAGGCGGCCCTTCTCGTCGAGGTGGCCGAGGTCGCCCGTCCGGTAGAAGCCGTCCTCCGTGAACGTCGCGGCCGTCGCCTCCGGATCCTGCCAATAGCCGCGCGTGACGGAGGGACCGCGGAACTGGAGCTCGCCGTCCTCCGCGATCCGCATCTCTACGCCCGGGACCGGCCAGCCGACCGTGCCCGTCGGATGGTCGTGCCAGGTGGTGGCCACGCCGGATCCGATCTCGGTCGCGGCGTAGCCCTGCATGACCACGATCCCGAAGTCCTCCCACGTCTGCTGCACGGCAGGTGGCAGGTACGCCCCGGCCGCGACGAATAGGCGCAGCTGGCCCCCGAACGTGGAATGGACCGTGGAGCGGAAGATGAGGCGCCGCGCCCACATCGGCAGCCGCCGGGCGATGGCCCGGGCGCGCCGGAAGAGGACCGTCCGGCCCCTCTGCTCGACCTCGCGCTCGAGCCTGGTCGCGAACAGCTCGAGCACCTGCGGCACCACGATCATCACCGTGATCCGGTGGGTCCGGAACGCCTCGAACAGGACCCGCGGGTTCATGCTGCGCGCGTAGAGGATGTCCGCCCCGAGGTCGAGCATCAGGTAGAGCCCGATCACCTGCTCGAGGGCGTGCGAGAGCGGCAGCAGGGAGACGCTCCGGTACTCGATGTCCGGGACGATCGCGTGGAACCCGTCGATGCCGGCCATGGTGTTCCCGTGGGAGACCGTAACGCCCTTCGGCGCCCCGGTGGTCCCCGACGTGTAGATGAGGAGGTAGGCGTCCTCGAGGCGGGGGCGCTCCCAGGCGCCCACCGCGGCTTCCCAGTCGGCCGGGAAGCCCGCGCCGGGCTCCGCGCAGAGGTCGTCGGTCGTGGTGGTCGGGAGGTTGTCGAGGTCGGCGTCGGCCGGGTCGGGCGCGTCGCGGCCCGATCCGATGACGAGCTGGACCGGTTCGGAGGTGGCCACGATCCGGCGGACTGCGTCGGGGGCCATGCGGAGGTCGAGCGGGACGAGGATGACCCCGGCCCGCATCGCCCCGAAGTAGATCGCGGCGAGCTCCGGGCATGACGGCGACCACGTCAGGAGGCGGTCACCGGGCTGGAGGCCCCGCGAGCGCAGCCGCCAGGCGACCAGGCGGCTCCGCCGGTCCAGCTCGCGGTAGCTCCACGTCTGCTGGGTGCCGTCGTCGCGTCGAAGGCGCAGCGCGATCCGGTCGCCGTAGCGCGACGCAGCGCCCTCCAGGAGGTCGACCAGGGTGCGATCGGACGGCCGATGCGCGCTCACGGGCGCATCGTGGGCGCCCATGGGCTTCGATGCAACGGTCCTTCGGCCCGTGGGATCGGGGGCGCCACGTTCGGCGTACCGTGGAGGCCGGAGGTATCGAGATGTCCGAGCCAGTGCAGTTCTTCGCCGATCTCGCGGTCCAGGCTCCCCACGTGCCGCGGGGCATCCACAGCCAGACGCTCTACGACGGGCCCGACCTGCGGCTCGTCCTCTTCGCCTTCGCCCCCGGCGAGGAGCTGTCGGAGCACACCGCCGCCCGACCGGCTGTCGTCCACGTCCTCGACGGGGAGGGCGATGCGATCGTCGGCGGGGACGCCCACGTGATCGCGGCGGGCACGTGGTTCCGGATGCCCGCCCGGATGTCGCACTCGATTCGCGCCCGGACGCCGCTCCGCGTGGCGCTCTACCTGCTGCCGGCCGCCGACTGAGCGCGCCCCGCGCAGGCTGAGTACGGGACCTTCGCCACGTTTGACCCACCGGGCGGAGCCGTCTATGCTCCGCCGGGCTCGCCGGCGCACGACGGAACCGTGCGTCGGTGGGCGTTCGCGCCTGCCGACCTCGCCCGGCGGCCGGTGCCGGAACGTCAATCTGAGGGCGGAGGAGGTGATCCCGGCATTGGCAGAGATCCGCGTTGGTGAGAACGAGACCTTCGAAAGCGCCCTGCGTCGCTTCAACAAGAAGATCCAGCAGTCCGGCATTCTCGCCGAAGCTCGCCGTCGCGAGCACTACGAGAAGCCGAGCGTGAAGCGCAAGCGCAAGGAAGCCAAGCGCAAGAAGGCCACCCGCCAGCAGGGTTAGCCGCCGGGACCGGCGCCCGGGGCCATCAGTCGCCCCGCATCCGTCGCCGGTCCACCTGCTTCCCCGGCCCGTTCCGGGCCCCGGAGGCCCATCGCAGCCGGCTCGCCGTTTCGACGGCAGGCCCCGGCGGAGGAGCCAGCCCGGTGTCCCTACGAGATCGACTCCACGAGGAGATGACGGCCGCCATGCGGTCGGGTGATGCGTTGCGCCGCGACACCCTGCGCATGGCCTGGAACGCCGTCTACACGGTCGAGAAGCGCGACCACGCCACCCTGACCGACGACCAGGCGCTGGCCGTCCTGGCCCGCGAGGTGAAGACCCGGCGGGAGTCGGTGGAGGTCTACCGGAAGGGGGGTCGCGAGGACCTCGCCGTGAAGGAAGAGGCCGAGATCGCGATCATCGCCGGCTATCTGCCCGCGGCGCTCTCCGAGGCCGAGATCACCGCTCTCGTGGGCGAGGCGATCGCTGCGACCGGCGCCGTGTCCGCCCGCGACCTGGGCAAGGTGATGGGCTTGCTCGGCCCGCGCATCCGCGGTCGCGCCGACGGCAGGGTCGTCTCCGGCCTGGTGGCCGCTGCGCTCGCCCGGGCGGACTTCGCCGCCCACGACGGCGGCGGGCACGGAGGCGGCGGCCGGGGCTGACGCCCCCGCCGACGAGCCGCGCCGTGCTCTCCCGACGCCTCGACCGCGTCGCCGCCTTCACCCGGCGCGATGCCGTTCGCCTCACCGTGGCCGCCGTGCTCCTGATCACGGGCCTCACCGCGGTCCTCTCCATCGACGACCTCCCGCGCGCCGTCGACCTGTCCATCGGCGACCTCGCGACCTCCGACGTCCGCGCTCCCCGGACGCTCATCTTCGACAGCGAGACCGAGACGGTCGCGGCACGCCAGGCGGCGCGCGACGCCGTCCCGCCCCAGTACGACTACAAGGCCGAGACGGCCGCCGCCCTGACCCGCCGGCAGCTGGACGCCCTCGCGACCGTGCTGGCGCCCGTCGACGCGGCATTCGCCGTCGACGTCACACCGAAGCAGCGACAGGAAGCCCTCGCGACCGTCCTCCCGGACCTCGCGGCGGATGCCCGGAAGACGCTCGTTGGGCTGGCCCCGGAACGGTGGTCCCTGGCCGGCGCCGAGGCGACCCGCGTCCTCGGCCTCGTCCAGCGCGACCCGCTCCGGGACGCCGAGCTGGAAACCGCCCGGCGCAACCTCGGCGAGCGCTTCTCGGCCGCCCTGACGGACGACGAGCGGGGCCTCGCGACGGAGATCGTGGCACCCCTCCTCGTGCCGAACGCCACCTACAGCGAGGCGCTCACTGCCGACGCCCGCGACGCGGCCGAGGCCGCCGTCCCGCCTGTCGCCTACACGATCCGGCAGGGCGAGGTGATCGTCGACGCCGGCAGGCAGGTGACGGCCCTCGAGATCGCGAAGCTGGAGGCGTTCGGGCTCACGGAGGCGCGCCTGGACGTAGCCCGCCTGGCCGGCTGGTTCCTTCTCGCGGTGCTCGTCGTCGTGCTCCTGCTCGCCTGGACGTGGCGCTACCGGCAGGAGCTCTGGCACCGGGCCCGGGCGCTGGCCCTGCTGGGCCTCGTGCTCCTCGTCACCGCCCTCGTCTACAAGCTCACGGCGGGGCGCTCCATCATGCCCTTCTTCGTCCCCGGCGCCGGCGCCTCGATGCTCGTCGCAATCCTTCTCGGCGCGGGTCCCGCGACGATGATCACGGCGATGGTGGCCATCCTCGCCGGGGCCGCGAACGGGCTCTCGCTGGAGATCGCTGCCTACGTCTTCATCGGCGGCATGACCGGGGTGATCGCCGTTCGCCGCGGCGACCGGGTCGGCATCTTCCTGCAGGCGGGGTTCGCGATCGTCGTCGCCAACGTCGTGGTCGTCTCGATCTTCTCGCTCCTCGG
>JAZDPM010000125.1:0-8021 GCA_043797725.1 Chloroflexota bacterium | reverse complement strand
GGGACGACCGGGACTGGCATGCGGGCCTCGACTGCTGCGGGATCCTGGCGCGGGCGAGAGGCTCCGGACCGGCTGAACGCGGTCGAACGCCGTTGCCGCGATTGTACGGGCGCGCGGCGCCCAGGGCTCGGGCGCGGCGCTGCGAATCCGCCCTCAGCCGCCCGGCGCCACGGGGCCGGCGCCGCTCGGCGGCGCCGGCGTCCAGGAGGTGGTCGCCGCGCTCCCGCGCAGGCCGTGTGACTCTCATTCACATTCCGGTGACATCCACGGCTCGAAGCTGGCCTCCTGCGGCGGGCGCATCGCCGTCGGGCCCGATCAGCGCCTCAGAAGGCCCACTCGGCACGACTAGCTAAGGGCATCCACGCACGAACCGGCCAAGATCCGGCGCGCTCGCACCGCCGGGGCCCACGGGAGGGTCGCGGTGGAGGTGTGTTGGAGCCCAATCTGCGCCCGCAGAACCGGATATGTGACTGGCAGTCACATGGGCGCGCGGCGCCGGGCGGCCATGGCCACGAGGAGGGTGTGCCGGGTGGCGTCGACTGGCGCGCGCGAGCGTCAACCGCCCGACGACCCGGAACCCGCGCCGGACGGCGACACGGGGCCTCCGCCGCTCAGCCGCCCGGCAACCCTGACCCGGCGCCGGCGCCGGGCGCGACCACGGGCGCGATCACCGTCAGCTGGCCGCCGTACATGCCCATCGAGCACGTATACGCGATCCGGCCGGGCTCGAGCGCCGGAAGGTCGATCGTGTTCTCGCCCGCGTGGAGCGTCGCCGCGAGGCCGAGGGACGGCACCTGTAGGAAGACGG
Source organism: Chloroflexota bacterium (assembly GCA_043797725.1). Taxonomy (GTDB): domain Bacteria; phylum Chloroflexota; class Limnocylindria; order Limnocylindrales; family CSP1-4; genus CTSoil-043. Next base: position 7,213 of record JAZDPM010000125.1, on the reverse strand, counting down.
CGCACGAGTTCTGGTCCAGCGACTCCACGATCCAGCGGGTGGGCGTCCCGGCGTAAAGGGTCGCATTCGCGGGCTGGTAGCCGTTGGCCAGCTGGAAGGTGCGCAGGACCTGGACGCCTTCGCTGATCTCGACCACCGGGGCCGGAGCCAACGCGTCCCCCGCAGCGAGCACAGGCGCGACGCCCACCAGCCGGAGGCCTGCCGCGGCGTTCACGACGGCGAAGCCGATCACCACGACCCCGACCAGCCGCAGGACGGCGGGCCGCGCCCCGGACGGCAGAAGGGCGGGCAGGCCACCGAGGGCCAGCAGGCCCGGGGCCGTCCCCAGGGCGAAGACAGCCATGATCGCGCCGGCGAAGAGCGGCGAGCCCGTCGAGAGCGCGTAGACCTGCACGGCCTGGGTGAACCCGCAGGGCAGGAAGAAGGTCGCGGCGCCCAGCGCAACGGCGCGCCCGTCCGTGTAGCGCGTCACGTTGCCTTCGTCGAGGCCGAGCCGTCGCCCGAGGCCGGCCGGAAGGATCGGCGACCAGGCAGCGATGCGGGGCGACAGGCCGGTGAGACGCACCCCGAGGATCGTCATCACGACGGCAACGACGATCATGAGGGCGGCCACGACGATGGGCGGCAGCACCACGGCGGACCCGACCGCGCCGAGCGCGGCGCCGAGGACGGCGAAGCCGGCGACGCGACCGCCGAGGAAGACGACCGTCGGGCGCAGCCGAAGGGCGACGCTCGTGTCCGCGGCGGCCGGCCGGCGTGTCGCGAACGCGGCCGACAAGGCCAGGACGAGGCCACCGGTAAGGGCCATGCAGGTCGAGACGCCGGCGGCCAGGCCAAGGAGCCCCGCGACGACGAGACCTCCTTCCCCGATGCTCCCGGCGCCGGACGCGAGCGAAGTGAGCCCGGTGAACTGGACGACGACCGCGATCGCGGCGACCAACGCCAGCCCGCCGGCGGCGGCGAGCCAGGTGCGAGGGTCGCGGACCAGCCAGGGCGTGCGGCCGACCCGGTAGCCGGCGGCCTCGATAGCCTCCGCGAGGGCGGCGGGCGCAAGTGGGCCGGCGGAGGTCACCTGGGCGCGGGCCTGCGTCGCGGACGCGCTGACGCCCTCGACGGCGGGGATGCGGCCGACGTGGCGCTCGATGCGGCGCTCGCAGGTGCGGCAGGTCATGCCCTCGATGGGCACGATGGTGGTGACGGTGGCCGCGGACCGGCCCTCGCGGGGGACGCGCGTGGAGGGCATGGCCGAATCGTGCAGACGTGCGCATGGATGTCAAGGTCCTCCGGCTCGTCATCGGCCTGCCGAGCGGCCCCAAGGCGCCGACACGACCAGCATCCAGGCAGGGAAGACCCGTTCACAGACCCGGGGCAGCCCCTTGACATTTGCGAAAGGCAATGTTAGATTGTCGTCGAACACCTAGACGACCCACGAGGAACAGAGATGGCCCGCTCCGCCCGCACCACCGACGCGCCGAGGTCGAACGGGGCGCTCGTGCGAACCATGAGCGGCGCAGCCGCCGGCCCGTCCCCCGCCGCCCCCGACGTGATCCTCGAGGCTCGGCCCGCCATCGACTTCCTGGTCAGCCTGATGCTCGACACCGATTCCGAGCTCCTCCCCGCGGATCGCGCCTGGTACGAAGAGTCGCGGGCCTCGCTGTCCGACGCACTGCGGCGTGATCTCGCCCACGTGCTCGGGGACGAGAGCCAGGGCAAGGGCGTGGGCGCGGCCATCGTGGCGCTCGTCGTCGAGGACGCGACCGTCCGCACCTCGGCGGACGTCGTCGCCCTGGCGGGCCGGATCGGCGTCCGCGATCTCCTGGGCATGTGCTGCGACGAGGACGACATGCAGGACGCCATCGCCCTCGCCCAGCGCGTCCTGGATGGCGAGCGCGAGGAGCGGGATCGGGCGGTGGCCCTCTGGCCGGCGGAATACCGCGTGGCCCTCGGCCGCCTCCTCGACGACCCCGACCGGGAGCTGAGGGCCCTGCGCCGCGTCCTCCGGGCGTGGCGCGAGCGGTTCGAGCCGATCGAGGACCGCGTCGCCCGAATGGAGGAACGCGACGTCAACGGTCGGCGCGCAGACCTCGAGCGCCTCCCCCTCGCCGATTTCGTGGAGCAGGCAACGGGCGGAGTGCGCTGGGTCCCGGAGCCCGGCACGCGTCGCCTCTACCTGAGCCCGAGCTACTTCACGCGGCCGTACAACTACGTCTTCGGCGGCCGGGACTGGCACATGTTCGCCTACCCGCTGGCCGAATCCGCCCTCGATGGAGATGGCGGCGCAGTCCCGGCCGCCAGCATCCGCCTCTTCAAGGCCCTGGGAGACGAGAGCCGCCTGCGGATCCTCCGCCTCCTCGCGTCGGGCGATCTCTACCTGACCGAGATCGCCGAGCGGATGGGGCTCTCGAAGCCCACCGTCAGCCACCACCTCGCCCTGCTCCGGGCCGCCGGCCTCGTGACGATCACCCAGGCGGGCGCCCTCACCTACTACACCCTGCGCCGCGACCGGATCGCGGACGCGGGCGTCGAGCTGACCCGCCTCGTCGGCGGGCCCACCCAGTAACCCGCGCCGTCGGGCGCCACGCCGGCCAACTGCCGCGCGCAGATGTTAGATGTTCATCGAACGGCGGGACGACGAGATGCAGACGACGAGCTGGCCCGAATACTCGCCGGTCAAGTGCGCCGAGATCGACTACCGGATCAGCCGCCTGCAGGCCGAGGCCGCAATCGAGCGCCTCGCCGGTCCGCGGGATGGGCTCCGCCAGCATCTCGGCCACGCGCTCATGGCGCTGGGTCGAGCGATCCACGGGCTCGAGGCCGAGCACGCGGCCCGGCCGGCCCTCGACGCGGGCTGAGGACCGCGCCGGGCTACCGGCGATCCTCGGACGCAGCCCGAAGGGGCGCCCACGGGCGCCCCTTCGCGTCGTAGGTGACCGGCGGCATGCGCACGCGGTGCCTCCCTTCCGGCCTCACGGGACCGGTACGCCGGCCTCACGGGACCGGCCACAAAGGATGGCCGAAGGGTAAGCACGGGCGGAGACCTCGGCAGGCGCGTCGACGCCCCGCCTGCCTTACTCAGGCGTCGACGGCCACCTCCACCCACGGCGACACGAGCTCGATCTCCACTGGTTCAGCGCCGACCGGCGCTTCGAGGGCCAGCGGCAGGCGGGCGTGCAGGCGCGTTGTGCCGGCGCGCGACGGGCGAAGGCCGCCCGGGATGGCGAGACCGGCGCGGGCCCCGGCAGCGAGTACAGCAGGGACCTCGTCACGGGCCGTCAGGCGGCCCATGCTGGTCAACAGGCCGCCGGTCCGGGCGACTGCCTCGGGGTCCAGCCAGTCCTCGATCCCAGCCCCGACCGCCGCCACGAATCGCAGCCTTGCCAGGTGGACCCGGCAGCCGACCTGCTCGCTGCCAATCGACTCGACGTCGATCCGAGGGATGCCGCCCGCGGACACGGACGCCGGGCCGAAGACGGAGCCGACGAGGCGCACCACGGCGAGCGGGGAGGCGGCGACCTCCCGGGCGATCGCGGCCGCCGCCCGGTGGAGCGCCGCTGCGGGCCCGTCATCGCGGTCCGGCGCAGGCACGGCGACCGCGGTCGTTCCGCGGGTGATCGTCAGGACAAGCGCCCCGGGCCGCGCCTCGGCAACGGGACCGGCGGCCACCGCGTCGAACGCGGCCTCGAGCGCCGCCCTCGCCGCCGGCATGTCGGCCGCGAAGACGCCCGCCCGGTCGAGCCGGTCGGGATCGAAGGCGCGCAGGGTCACGAGGCGGGCCGGCCCCGACGCCGGCAACTCCAGGGCCTCGGCCACGACCACCGCCCCCTCGGCGAACCAGGCCAGGCGCATCGGATCAGACACGTCGGCGCACCGTGAAGTTCTCCTCGTCGGCGTGGCGGAGCGCCGGCGAGTTCGTGTTGAACGCCCCGACCATACCGGACAGGTGGTCGGTGCGGATCAGCGCGCCGGTGGGCGAGGCGTTGCTGCCCATCATCCCCTCGACCGAGTAGCGGACGTTGACATCCGTCGTCTGCCGGGCGCCCGGGGCCAGGTTCGCGGGGGCGGCGGCGGTCGCCATCGCGCGGGCCCGCGTTGCCCCCGTCTCGATCGCAGCGGCGATGGCCTGGGTCCGCGCCGCCGCAGCCGGGTCCGGCGCTGCGACCGTGCCGGCGCTCGTGCCACCGCCCGCCGGCACGGTCGAGTGCAGCCCGATCTCGTCGCCGACGAGGGTCACCAGCTCGTTGGATTGGTCGCGCATCGTGGGCTGGACCTGGGCAGCGAAGAAGTCGGAGAAGGTCGCGGACGCTGCCGTCGCAGAGACGGTGCCGAAGACGGCCAGGAGTTGGCGGTACAGGTTGGCCGGGCTGTTGTCCACGCCCGCCGCGAAGGAGGGGTCGCTGATGGCGCTCGTGGCCAGCGCCACGAGCGTGTTGGGCAGGCGGGTCGCCTCCGCCTCGAACGCTCCCTGCAGATTCGACCAGGTGCCCGGCAGCGCGGCGATCCGCTCGAGCAGGCCCGACGAGGGGCTGACGCGCGGGGGGCGCGCCCCGGGCGCGGGCGCGGGGTTCGCGCCAGCGATCGCGTTGGCGGCGCTGGTGGCAGACGCGGTGAGCGTGGCGTCCGAGCCCAGGTTCCGGGTGCCCACCCGGATCGTCATGTCCCGGTCCGTGCAGCGCCCGGGCTCCGGCCCCAGCGTCACCTGTCCGCCGCTGATCGCCGTCTCGGCGGCATTCTCGAAGGCGGTCTCGAGGAGCTGCCCGAAGTTGGCCGGGTCCAGGGCGTCGGCGAAGCCGGCCTGCGCGTCGGTGAAGTACGACCGGTTCTGGCGGGCCTCGAATGCGACCGCGCCGGGCACCGCGCGGAGCGCTCTATCCCGCCCGGCGAGGGCGGTCCGGGCCGCGCTCGCGATCCCGGCAGTCGTGGACCCATCCCGCCAGCCGCTGCGCATGGTCCGCGCCAGGAGTGCCACGAGCTGGCTGCGCTGACCGGCCACGATCCTGGCGATCTGGGTCGCCGCCCCGCGGAGGCGCGGTTTCAGCTGGGCCACGATCGCCCGGACAAGCACGACCCGCGTGGCCTGGCTATCGAGGTCGTCGGCCGCGCCCGTCCCCTCGATCGGGTAGGCGCCGTGGATTCGATTGTGCATCTCGGCGTTCGACAGCGAGTACTCGTCGGGGATCCCCAGCAGGTGCCCGTACTCGTGGGCGTAGATGACGTTCGGGTCGGCGGGGTAGACGCGCCGGTCGATGCTAGTGAACCAGTTGCCGGCGTCGATGACCCCGTACGGACCGCCCGTCGGGGCCTCGCCGGTGGCGACGTTCGTCCGCAGGGTCACTGTGGCGTCGCGCTCGGCAGCCGGGTCGAAGACCGGCGTGGCCAGGTAGCGGACCGGAAGGCGGATCTCGTCGAGCGCCGCCGCGGCGCCGCCGGGCCCGGCCGGCGCGGCCGGGGTTCCGGGGGCAGGGCCCGTCCCGGCTGGCACCCCCGCATCGGTCGGCCCCCCGGCGGGCGGCCTCCGCCGTCCCACGAACTCGAAGCGATCGTTCCACTGAGTCACCAGGCCGGAGCACATCCCCGAGGCGTCACCCCGACGCGTGTCGCCGTCCGGGATCGGGCCTCCGCCGGGGTCGCGGAAGTAGATCCGCACCTCGACCCTGACGCCCTGGGCGTCGCGGGTTATCTGGTAGCGGTTCTCCGCCCCGAGCGCGTACCCCGCCGCGGTGTACCCGCCGGCCCCGCCGGCCACCTCCCCGGCCTCCGGGGTCGTGAGGAGCGTCTCGCGGAACGCGGCGCCGACCGGGATTCGCTGGGCGACTGGCCCACCGCGCCGAACGATCGCGCCGTGCACGGCGGCGTTGCCGGCCAGGCGCTGGAGTGCCGCCGCGAAACGGGCGGTCGTCGCCGGGTCCAGCCGGCCCAGATCCACCGGCGACTCGGCGATGAGCTGGGTCAGCGGGTCGGCGACGGGCGGGGCACCGGCGTCGTCGCGGTCATCGGCCACGGTCGCCCGGCCGCGCCCCGTGCTGCGGGGCGGCGTGAGCGCCCGGCGGCGCGCTGTCGGAACCGGCATTTCACCTCCGTTGCGAACGGCCCCCCGATTGTCGCGTGCCAGCCCCCGCCCGCGCCTGCCCGACCGGGCAGACAAACGGGCAATCCCGGCCGGTCGTCCGCCGACGGGCGCGGGGCGCGGGCCATCTGCCTGCGGCTCGGGGCCGCGCCGGGCAACCGCCGCCCGCGACTACTTGAGCTCGCTGACGCTCCAGACCTGGTCCAGCACGTGCTTCCCGTCCGTGGTCGGCGTGATGAGGGTCGGCTGCGCCTGGTCCATCACGATGTACGGGTGAAGCCGGACCTGGACGAGCTGCGTGCCCACGAAGGTCAGCTCCGGCAGCACTCCCTCCTGGGTCTGGCGACTCCAGTCCTGGCCGAAGAGGAAGTTGCCGTGGCTGGAGATCACGACACGTGACCCGCGGTCGCCCTTCGTGATCGAGATCGCCGACGACCAGTGCGTCCCATGGCCCACCACGTGGTCCGCCCCGGCATCCCAGAAGAGCTGCATCTGCTCCCTCTGGAGGGCAGTGAACTCCGCGTGGTACTCCGGCCAGGCCCACTGGGGAACGACGATCACCACGTCGGCAACCTTGCGGGCGGCGGCGATGGATGCCCGGACGTTCGTCTCGGTCAGCCACGCCACGCCTGCCGCCGTGGGTCCCGCCTTGCGCGAGCCCGGGATCTCGTTGAACCCCACGAACGCGAAGCGAACGCCGCGGACGTCGATCACGGCCGGCCGGCGAGCCTCCGCCAGGGTCATCCCGGCCCCGAACCAGCGCACCCCGGCGTCGTCGAGGAGGTCCATGGTCTCCTGGAGGGCGGCGATCCCCTGGTCCGTGATGTGGTTGGAGGCAAGTGTCACGACGTCGATCCCGGACCGGGCCAGGAGGGGGGCCACCTTCGGGTCGATCGAGAAAACCGTCCCGGTGTCGTGCTGGCGGAAGCCGCTGGTCATGGGGCACTCGAAGTCGCCGATCGTGAGCTCGGCGTCGCTGAGGAGCGTCCGCATGGCCCCCGCGTTGCCGGTGCGGACGGCCTTGACCACCGGCCATCCGTTGCCGTCCGGCCCGTCGAAGCGGCGATCGATGCCGATCCCGGTGTAGCGGGCGGTGCCGCCGTCGAGGACCCAGTCCCAGCCCTTCTTCATCGTGTTCGCCCAGTGGCT